>JADFRB010000223.1 GCA_022561525.1 Nitrospinota bacterium | reverse complement strand
AAGGGGACCTGCCGGCGCGCCGGAGCGCTTTGGCGAAGGCGTGGGCGAGGTGGGGTAGAGCCCGTGGCAAGGAGCGAGCTGCAGTCATGCTGAAAGCCCGGACCGGATTCGACAGCAGGCTGCTGACGTGGTCACGAATCGGGATGGGGTGCTCCACGAGCGATCTGAGCGGCTGTCGTGGCCCTCTACCTCCCCTCCCCCTCCTTACAAAGGAGGGGAGGGAAAAACCCCAGAAGTGACCCACACGATTTGGAGTAGAGCCGAAATTGTTTCAGAGGGAATAGAAAAGGCCCTTCGGGTGGTAATAACCCGAAGGGCCTTTGTGCGTTTGGTGTGGGGGGCCACATCAAACACACAAATTTGTCAAAGGAAAGTGGGCTGACTGAGTGAGCCCGCTCTAGCGGAACACCTCACAAGGAGATACAACTTTATTTCCGTCCAACCAGGAACCAGCAGTCTTAGAGGTCGGTGAAGAGGTTCCGCTGAGGTCTAACCACGATCTTCCTCACGATCTTTCTCTTTGCCACCCGTTAAATAGTCACCTAACATCCCTCGGCTGTGTTCGTTATCGTGGCAATAGATGCAGAGGTTTTCCCAGTTCGACCCGTTGGAAGGATTATTGTGGTGATTCCCGTCTTTATGATGAACCGTGAGCAGATGTTTGTTATGGTCATCAAACTCTCGGCCACACTTCGCACAGATCAGCCCGTGAATCTTCAGTGACTGCTCCCGATAGTTGTGAGGGGGTAATTGCTGCTTCTTGAGCTCTTTGACGACTTCTTCCACCGGTCGACTGCTTTGCGGTTTTCGCAGACGGTGCAATGTGTGCCGCCCTTTGTATGGACCACCCATTCATGCTCTCCTTCAACACAAGGCTTTCTCTTTTCTAGGAGCCTGTCCGATATTAGGGATCGTCGCGAGGTTGTGCTGATTTGAGGCAGATTTTTCGAGCGTTTGAGGCGAATAGTGGTGACTATTTAACGAAAACGATCGAAAAAAGCTGGCCAAATCCAGCGCAATCGCAGTAGATCCGCTAATGTCGGACAGGCTCCTAGGCTGAAAATGACACATTGCCTTTTCTTTATCAAAAATATTACCCTCCTGGCAGTTTCCTTTCTCCTGATGAATAGGACTCATGTTTTCCCCATCTCTTCTATTTGGTGCAACATCGTTACTTGGCTTTCATCTTGCCACGACGTTTCCCAAGACGGTGCTGCCATTTATCTCTCCTGGTAATAGGGCAAAAGCCGTTCGGCAGTGGCCCGCTCTTCAACTTCATGATCCAGCCTGGGTTGCTGAGGTATTCCAGCGAACGCAACCGGACGTTCTGTTGTATTGCCACGCAGTGTGTGATGTGTCGAAGTGTGAGGCTTCGCCCGGTTGGGCGTATGAGATGAATGTGCAGCAGCTCGATCGCGTGATGGTGGCTTTGCCTGCGCACACCCGTTTGGTCTACGTGTCATCCGATCATGTCTTTGGTGGAGATGGCGTGTATTCAGAAGAGTCCATCCCGTCGCCCATAAGTGTGTATGGACAAACCCGTGTCGAAGCGGAGCAACTGGTGTTGAAAAGGTCAGGCACGTTGGTAATACGTGTGGGGCTTGGGATTGGTGAGTCCCCAGATGGACGAACCGGCCATTTGGACTGGTTGCGTTATCGCACGAAACGTAATCTGCCCATTACGATTATCAAAGATGAATATCGGTCTGTTGTTTGGCAGGGTGATTTAGTGCCACGTGTTATGCAACTTGCACAGAGCTTGGAGTCGGGGATTCGGCATGTCGCATCGACTCGTGCCGTGTCGCGTGTGGAGTTAGCCAACTTTTTAATCACCGAATATCACATTCCCGCCAAATATAAAATTGAAACTCGGCATCGACAAACCAATCCTCATTTAGGTCACGTCGAGTTAGCGACCACCCATGAGGGCGACCTATTTCATCCATTATCCAGCGTGGTCGACGGGTAACCGATTATTTTGCCGGGATGTTGTCTTGGCGCCATTGGAATTTTTTTCTTTCTATCAGTTGAAATTTTTCCCTCGCCCCTGAGGGGAGAGGGTAGGGTGAGGGGTTTACTCTTCAGAAAGGGACAATTCATGGATATGACGTCTACTGCGTATTTGATTGGTTTAATAAGACGCCTGCGGTATGCTACCTTTGAGGGGACTGCATGGGCTGAAGCGTTCCCATCTATCACAAAAGAAATTGAGCAGAGTATGCGAATTTGGCTTTCCCGGTAAAGATGGAATGAGTGATTCTGAGAAAAGTAATCCAGGTCTTGAAAAGGGGATCAAACTCGATCTCCGCGGTCAAATGACCTATGAAGACTATCTTCATCTGGATCGGTTGTTGTCTGCTCAGAAGCCCATGAGTGATCCTCTCCATCATGATGAGCTGCTCTTTATCATTCAGCATCAAACCTCAGAATTGTGGATGAAGCTGATCCTGCATGAGCTGCAGGCCGCTATCGGGTATATTCAACAGGATAATCTCGACCCGTGTTTTAAAATCCTGTCTCGTGTCAAACAGATTCAAAGACAATTATTCGAACAATGGGCGGTATTGGAAACACTCACGCCCAATGAATATGCCCAGTTTCGGAAGGGGTTGGCCAATGCCTCTGGATTCCAGTCAGCTCAATACCGGGAAATTGAATTTATGCTCGGAAATAAAAATGCGGAAGTGGCTGAGGTGTTTCGATACAGTGATCGCTTGTACCAAGAGGTTACACAGATCCTGCATGAGCCCAGCATTTACGATGAATTTCTGCGATACCTCACTCGCAGCGGGTATCCTATCCCTGAAGAATGTCAGGAGCGGGATTGGTCCAAACCGCATGTCCGTAATCCGAAGCTCGTCCCGGTTTTTAAACAGATCTATGATCACCCGGAAGACCAATGGAGCGAGTATGAAATGTGTGAGAAGTTGGTCGATGTGGAAGAAAACTTTCACCTGTGGCGCTTTCGTCATTTAAAGACGGTGGAGCGAATTATCGGTTACAAGCGTGGGACTGGCGGGTCCTCAGGTGTCGGATATCTCAAACAGGTCCTCGATATAACTTTTTTCCCGGAGCTCTTCGATGTCCGTACTGAAATCGGCGGGTGAGGGGATTCAGGAACATGTGGCTGCACTTGGGTCAGGGCCGTTAGAAGAAAGTGCCCTGGTTCAGTCTATCCATCCCTTGTTTTCACGCGTCTTACAACGGGAAGAGATCTACCTTGCCAATCATTCCTTAGGGCGTCCACCGGACCAAACCGCAACAGATGTTCAACAGGCGTTAGACCATTGGTACGAAGAAATGGACGGGGCTTGGGATCATTGGCTCGCTGAAATCCAGTCCTTTCGCGGACGTGTTGCCCAGCTGATTCATGCACCACGCGAAGACTGTATAATTCCTAAAAGCAGTGCCGGCCAAGGTTTGCGAGCCATACTGAATTGCCACGACGAAAAAATCCCAATCGTCACGACGACTGCTGAGTTCGGCTCCATCGATCATATTCTCAAAGTCTATGCCCAACGCGATCGGGTTGAATTGATTCGTGTCGGGCCTGATGACTGTGGTGTGTATCATGAGGAAGATATTCTCGCGGCAGTTGGGCAGAGTACATCATTAGTCGTCGTGTCTATGGTTTTATTCACCACCGGTCAGTATTTAACCGAGCTTTCCCAATTGATTAGCGAAGCACAAGCGCGTGGCGCACGAGTGTTAGTGGATCTGTATCATGCCGCGGGGGCAATTCCAGTAGATATTGAAGCACTAGGCGCCGACTTCGCCATCGGTGGGTGTTACAAATACTTGCGAGGTGGACCCGGCGCCTGTTGGCTGTATGTGCACCCCCGCCATCTCACGGGTTCCCTGACGACACTCGATACTGGCTGGTTCGCCCAACCTAAGCCATTTGCCTTCCAGCGACCAGTAGCACCACAGTTTGCCGAAGGCGGCAATGCCTTTCTCGAATCCACACCGCCAATCTTACCGTACTATCAAGCCAAAGCCGGGTTGACGTTTACCTTAGCGATGGGCGTGGATCGACTACGAGCCTATTCACGCAAACTGCAGGCACGGCTTATGGAGCTGTTGGAAGAACACTACATACAACCGATCGGCCAAGCGGATCGGCGAGGTGCATTTCTCGCCATTGCACATAAATCCGCAGATGCGGTCGCCTCTCAGCTCAAGAAACTCAAGATCATCGTCGATGCCAGAGACGGACTCATTCGAATATGTCCCGACATCCTCACCACAGATGAAGAACTTGTTGAGGCGGTTGGGAAATTGGCGTACGTAATGCGCGAGAAATAACGAATTTCCTAGATCTCCAGTTCCCTCCACCTCAAAAATCCTCGGATCCACTCCTATTGACACGTCGGACTTGGTTGTCTAAGCTAATTTAAGATTCCATTTTGGAACCATTTTGGTGTCATGAAAGGAATTCTCTATGGCTTCCCTCACTATAAAGAACGTTCCCCAATCTTTGTTGCGACAATTAAAAGCTCAGGCCGCGCGGCATCGCCGAAGCCTCAATCACGAGGTCATCGTCTGTCTTGAATCACTCACTCAAAGCGTACTAGTCGATGTAGACAGTCTTCTCGCCAAGGCTCGGCAAA
>JADFRB010000222.1 GCA_022561525.1 Nitrospinota bacterium | reverse complement strand
GGTAGGGTCCCCTTTTTGGCTTCCCGCGTTGGGTGCGGCGGAGCCAGAGCCCCGAATCGACTTTTCGGCGAGGGCTGTTTGAGCGGAGCGAGTTCCCGAGCCATCTTGACCTGTCCTGAGGAAAGTCGAAGGGTTTGGGGCGAAGACAGAAGGACCCGTAGAGCCTGCCCCCGCAGAGGCGGGGCCGCGCACGGGCGGAAATGGTTTTGGGCACTTTTACCGAAACAACAGGCCTGTCCTGAGCTTACCGAAGGGGACTCGCCGCGTGGGGGCGAAACCCCACTTTAATATTTTTCAACCATACCCATACCCGAAAAACCTATTGGTCAATGACGCGCGCGGAAGAGGCATCCTTCGACATGGCTCAGGAGAGATGCTGCACCTACAAAAAGACGCTATTTTCTATTAACGAACCAGCAGCCCACCGTACTGCACAAAAAACGGGACGAAGACTAGTGACAGAATAGCGGAAAGTTTGATCAGGATATTCAGCGACGGGCCTGAGGTATCTTTGAGTGGATCCCCGACGGTATCGCCAACAACTGCGGCTTTATGAATGTCAGTGCCCTTGCCGCCGAGGTTTCCGGCTTCAATATATTTCTTGGCATTATCCCAGGCTCCACCACTATTAGATGAGGAGATGGCCATGACGCCCCCGGCGACTAAGGAACCTGCGAGGACACCCGCAAGCGCTTGAATGTCAAACAAGAAGCCCACAAGCAGTGGGGTCCCCATGATCAGAATGCCTGGGGCAATCATTTCCCTCAGCGCAGCTTGAGTTGAAATGGCCACACATCGGTCAGAATCCGCCTCGGCTTTCCCTTCCATGAGGCCGGGAATGGTGCGAAACTGACGTCTGACTTCTTCAATCATTTTATAGGCCGCCGTCCCCACAGACTTAATGGTCATAGCCGAGAAATACGACGGTAACATCGCACCAATAAACAGCCCGGTAAAGACCAAGGGATCAAGCAAATTAATGCTTCCCAACAGATCATGGTCGGGTCCATGTTGCTCCTTGAGCAACAAATCAGCCCGTGTCAGAAAGGCCGCGAACAGGGCCAAGGAGGTAAGGATTGCTGCGCCGATGGCGAAGCCTTTACCAATGGCCGCAGTGGTGTTTCCCGCTGCATCCAGCACATCCGTTCGTTTTCGCACGTGCTCAGGCATACCAGCCATTTCAGCAATACCACCAGCGTTATCAGAAATCGGCCCGTAGACATCGATGGTCAGCGCAATCACCAGCGTACCGAGCATTCCAAGAGAGGCGATGGCCACACCGTACATACCCGCCAACATCCACGGGATATAGATGGCCAAGCCAATCGCGAGATAGGGACCCACGGCACTCTGATAGCCGAGAGCTAAGCCAAAAATGATATTCGTGGCCGAACCGGTTTCACACGATTTCGCTAATTCTCGCACGGGAGCGTAGTGATGTGAGGTGTAATATTCGGTGATCAGACCCACGACAAGCCCAGCAATTAAGCCTGCGAGGAAACAAAAATACACGTCCAGATCCGTATACGTCTCACCGCCGATTTGAAAGGAATCGGGGACCATGGCCTTGGTAACGAAAAACATCACCACCGCCGTCAACGCACTGGAGATGATCAGCATCTTTTTGAGTGCTGGACCCACTTGTTCTTCGGTGTTGACCTTGATCATCATCAAGGTCAGAAAGCTCACTGGGATCCCGACAGCAGAGATGAGGATCGGATACAACAACGCATCGACCATACCGGAAAAGGCCACCGCACTAATCACCATAGCGGCGCAGGTACTTTCAGCACAGGACCCAAATAAGTCGGCACCCATTCCAGCCACATCACCGACATTATCGCCAACGTTATCAGCAATCACCGCAGGGTTCCGCGGATCGTCCTCAGGAATACCCGCTTCAACTTTCCCCACCAGATCAGCACCGACGTCAGCAGCTTTCGTGAAAATACCACCACCCACACGGGCGAATAGCGCAATAGACGAACCACCGAGACCGAAGCCGGCAATAACTTCCATCAGAATGTGTGTCGGGAGTTGAGCCGGCATGATATTCACCAGCAGAAGATACAACCCAAGTAGTCCTGAGGAGGCCAGGCTGACCAACGCAAACCCCATCACGGAGCCCGAATGCAGTGCAACCTTAAACGCTTCGGAAAGGGATTTATTGGCTGAGACCGTGGTACGCACATTGCCCTGCGTCGCGATCTTCATGCCGATGAATCCCGAAAGAATCGAAATGATCGCGCCAACAATGAAGGCAATGGCGGTATAAATCCCTTCGTTCACATAATCGGTTTGATGGTCATCAATAAGGACCACAATGATCGCCGCAAAGACCACCATAAAGATGGCCATGAATTTATATTCCTGCTTGAGGAAGGCCATGGCCCCATTAGCAATAGCCGAATGGATCTTCGCTAAACGCTTTTTGAGGTCGGGATCATCAATCCCCATATCGATGGGGATTTTTCGGGTCATTGAAGAATAATAAAATGCGATGACCAGTCCGAGAAATGACAGGGCCAGAATCGTAGTTACCGCCATGTTGAATATCTCTCCATGTAGTTAAGGACAAAAGGATTGTTTAGCCATCACATACAAAAGAAAATTGATCATGTGAGGGAAAGCAATTTTGGTAGAATTGGACTCTCTTACCCAAGAATGCTGTTTATCTGCTGAGCCGCGTTTCTACCTGAGGTTTATTACGTGGGCATAGTAAAGAAGAATATAGCTGAAAAGCCGCTCATTGTAGCCATCGTGACACGAATGATCAAGAAAAAATTCAACGAAGCCAATACGTTGGCTTCAACCTAGAAACGGTAGTTGGGCGCAAACAAGACGTGTAAGATATTGGTGTGCATCGTGAAAGAGAAAAATTCGTGGTCCCCTTTTGGGTGATGAGACATTTTTCTGTTTTGCGAAGTGCGCCAAGAGCTTGCGCGGACTTTTGTGATCCAACTGCGGTTTCTAGGTTCAATGACCTGATCTTTTCTTGGCTTCCCCTATAACTCCTGCCAAACCACGCCTTCAAACAAAAAAGTGAGGGTTGCGGCTGGCCCTTCTTTCATTCATCTCTCCCTCCAATTCTGCCCTCCCCTCCCAGAACGAAATCAAGGCCTCAACCAGCCAGCCTTAGAAGGCTGACACAAAACAGGTTTACCCCTCCGTTGAATGGCCACCGCCTGACAGGTGGAGCAACGAAAATCGACAGTTGCGCGCTAACTACGTAGTTTTAGCTAGTATTGGATTTTTGAAAAATTGGCAAATGTGAGATGAGGGGTCTGGGCCTTGAGCACCTAATAGAAAAATTGTGGGATCGATTTCCACAGGATCATGTTCGGGGTTATGAAGAAGTTACCCTGCTCCCGGTTTTGCTCCCAGTTCACTTCGGGTTTTGCTCCCAGTTCTGGATCTATTGGGATCGTGCTCAATCGTGTCATGAATAGATGAATCTCTGGTGTTTATGACATAATGGGGATACTCGCACTGGATCATGCGGGGTCATTATCAGCTGGTTTAAGATTCTGGCTGTGAGGGTTCGAATCCTTCTCCTCCAGCCATTTTTTCAGGCCAACCCTGTGCGGCCAATTCAGTCGGAGAAAGGGTAACTGATTTCCGAACGAATTGAAATCAGTCCGCGAGTGTGTAACGGAAAACCCGTGATTAAGGGTACAAGAATTCCCATGACGGTCTTGTTAGATCAATTGGCTGTTGGCCAAAATTTGGATGCTCACACACAAGCGTATCCAGAAATTACGACCGAAGGTATAAAAACTGCCCTTCCATAGGCAAAGTCTTTCATCGATCAGACCACCCTCGTTTCGAGCCCAGCCCAAAAATACTTGGTGAAAATATACCTTCACCAGATGTTGAGTGCCGATTTGGCGCTGTGTCTGTGGCAAGAGGGCCATAATTTGCAGGGCACACAAATACGATGGTCAGAATACGGTGTCAAATACGGGGTCAGTAATACGGGGTCAGGCATGAGTATTGACTTATATGTCCCTCTTCTTGTAGGTTCCAGTTATGGCTCGAAAACCGCGCGTTGAATTTTCTGGCGCATTCTATCACGTAATTGTCCGCGGCAATCGCCGTACGACTCTCTTTCATGACGGGGCGGATTATGCCGCGTATCTCGAACGCCTTGAACGCTATCGCCAGCGGGATAGCCTCCGGTGCTATGCGTTTGTCTTGATGAGCAACCACGTTCATTTGTTGGTCGAAACCGGGGAGGTCCCTCTTTCTCGAACCATGCAGACGCTCCAGTTCACCTATACCCAATATTACAATGGTCGTTACCGGAAGACGGGGCATCTTTTTCAAGGGCGCTACAAGGCCATTCTCTGTGATCGGAATGCCTATCTGCTGGAGTTGGTGCGATATCTGCATTTAAACCCGGCACGGATGCGGCAGCCGCAGGACCCCTTGCGGTATCCCTGGAGTAGCCACGGCATGTACCTTGGGCAATCAGGTCCAGTTGAGGTTGAGGCCTCGGCCATTCTCGAACAGTTTCATCGGCAGGTGGGGCTAGCCCGAAAGGCGTATAGCAGGTTTGTACAAGAGGGGCTGAGCGCGGGGCATCAAGCGAGCTACTATGATACGGTGGATCAACGC
>JADFRB010000221.1 GCA_022561525.1 Nitrospinota bacterium | reverse complement strand
TTTTTGTATTTCACCATGCACACCAATATCGTACACGTCTTTTTTGCGCCCAACTGCCGTTTCTAGGTTTAATGAAGATGGAGCGCATCAGCCATATACACACAGGTCAAGATCGTGAAGATATAGGCCTGGATAACGGCGATCCCCACTTCCAATCCATACAGGACCACGGTGAAGGAAAAGGGAAGCCACCCAATTAACAACCCGCCGCTAATTGTGAGGCCAAACAGCACTCCAAGAATGACATGCCCCGCGGTCATGTTGGCAAACAACCGCACCGACAATGAAAGCGGACGAGCCAGTTGGCTGATAATTTCAATCGGTATCATCAAGGGCAGAAGCCATCCCGGGGTCCCGGGCGGGACGAGAATCCCTAAAAATTTCACGCCGTGCAGCTTGAACCCAATCAGTACACTTAATCCATACACCCCGAGGGCAAACACTCCTGTCACGACTAATTGACTTGTAACAGTGTACGATCCGGGAATGAGACCTAACAGATTGCAGAATAAAATGAACAAAAACAGAGTGGCGATTAAAGAAAAATACCGCATGCCTTCAGGCCCCATCGTATCGAGAATTATCCCTCGAATAAACTCCACTATTATCTCCGCCACACTTTGAAGTTTGGTCGGCACCAAGGACCCTGAGGATCGGGCCTTCGTCAAAAACAAAATTATGACCCCGACCACGACAAACATCATCACCACGGCCTTGTTGATCGAAATATCCAGGCCAAACAGTGAGAGCGGAATTAATATATGAAGTTCAAAGGGATGGAGCGGATTGTCCAACGGAACCTCGGTTTCCTACAAGGGTTCGCACAAAAATAATTTCCCATGTTTGGGCGTCGATCCATCCCGCCTGGCGGCGTTGCTCGTCCTTTCCATACGAGGAGTATGCGCAGTCCTGGCGTCTTACCAGACAGGCGTCTCAGCACCCAAACATGGGAAGTTATTCTCGCGCGAACCCTATGTGACTTAACGCGAAGAGTTATCCCAACGTTGGGCTGTTCGGTAGGCGTTTCGAATGCCCGTGACGAGCCCTAAGATTAAACCCAGAACTAATCCCCAAGGTGTTGAGGAAAGTAGATAGGTATCAACAACCCAACCCACACCACCGCCAACGATCAGAGCGGCTATGAGGTCTGTTCCCACCCTCATAGCCTGCCCCAAACCTGCAAACATGGGGTCTTGAGACGAAGGCATAGAACTACCTCACCAAATCGGGCGCGCTATTCAAACAAATACCTTTTATGATGTCAAGCAACTATTTGCCTGGTTCGCCTTTGCCATAAAAGTCTCCTTGAACGAAAGAAAGGCTTTCCTAATCAAGGGCATTCCCGCTATGATAATCCATTGGGAGGTCAGTCATGCGCCACGTGAGCCTGTTTCTTCTCATTTTGTGGATCCTACCGATCCCGTTGGCCATCAGCGGCAACGAGGAAGACCTCCAAGATCTCTCTGGGCAAGTGGTCCCTCTGGTTTCCTCAGGCCAAGCTAATTCTTTCATGGACGGGGGAGAACTGTTTTCACAAGGAAGCTTGACGTCCCGTAGTGATATTCAATACACGGTACGAGTCAAAAACCAAACCGGTGACCCGGTCATCGGATCGTCACTCATTATCGTGATCGAACAGATTATGGATGTTGCCAGGACCCGAGATGTTGCCTCACGGCTCGAAATTCTTAACCCCGATGGCCAAACCGATGAAGGAAAACCGTTTTTCCATCTTCCAAAAGGATCCACCGAAGACCTGGCTCCCTTTGGCATCAGCGATCCCATTCACGTTCGCATTCGAAACCCTGACCTGCTCCGTCTCGCGCCCCCAACTTTTAGCATCTATGGCATTCGCCGCACGGAATCAAAAAAACTTGATGATCTCCGAGAGGCCCTCATCCAAAAGGGAATTCTTTCGCCAGATGAGGCCACGGAGCTTCTTGGCGCTCCTTCATCCGATAACCCCTGATCCACGATAACCATGGGGCACCCATTTCTTCTTCCCCCAACTTCGTCGGTTGACGAAACCAGCCTATTTCCCCTCGTCCATTCACAGCCACTTTTGGGACAACACCCCTTCGAACTGTATCAGCGTATTGCCTCACCCACAGGACCGTCCTTCCTCCTTGAAAGCGGAAAAGGCCGAACCGACTTGGCCCGCTACTCGTTTTTAGCCAGTGATCCGTATCTGGTCTTCTCCGGTACAGGCAACACCTACGAGACTCGTGCCCAAGACACCGTGACTCGAGAGTCGGGCGATCCACTCCAGGCCTTGTTCCAATTATTCAACGCCTCGAAGCTTCCTCGATCAGCAACACTTCCCCCGTTTATTGGCGGAGCCGTGGGGTTTTTCAGTTATGACTGCGTTCGGCAATTCGAGCGTCTGCCGTCTATCGCGACGAATGACTTGTACCTTCCCGACATGGAATTTCTCTTCGTTGATCTCCTTGTCGCCATTGACCATGCAACCGACACCCGCCATCTCATTTTCACCCCACCCCCTGAACGATTGCAGTCGGAATCTCATGATGCACTACTCCGAGAAGGGAACGCGCGTCTCGCTGAATTAGAAAACCAGATCAACTCTCCGAGGAAAACCAGCCATCGGCTCACTCCCAGAGCAGCTCCTCGCGCGATTGAACCCAATCAAACGCGCGCCGACTATATCCAGCGAGTCCAACACTGTCAGTCGTTGATTGCCTCCGGAGATATTTATCAGGCAAACTTATCTCATCGTTTTTCAATTGACTTAGACCAGAGCACCGGGCAATCAACACATGAAGCTGGCCAGGTCCTCTATGGCCGACTGCGACACGTGAACCCTTCTCCATTTTCCGCGCTATTGGCCACCGACCGATTCACGTTGGTGTCTTCCTCGCCCGAGCGACTCATTCAACTTCGAGGCAATCGCGCGTCCACTCGACCCATTGCCGGCACTCGTCCCCGAGGACGTACGGTTCCAGAAGATCAACAATTCACAGCAGACTTGCTCAGGAACAAAAAAGAACGGGCGGAACATCTCATGCTGGTTGATCTGGCAAGAAACGATTTAGGCCGAGTGTGCGAATACGGATCGGTCCGAGTGGAAGAATTTATGACCGTCGAGCACTATTCTCACGTTGCGCACTTGGTGTCAGACGTCTGTGGAAACCTTCGCCCCTCATGTAGCACACAAGACCTCATGAAAGCCGTATTTCCCGGCGGCACCATCACTGGTGTGCCCAAGATCCGGTGCATGGAAATTATCGAGGCGCTGGAGCCTGTGCGTCGAGGACCTTACACCGGATCGATTGGCTATCTCAGTTGGACAGGCGATATCGATCTCAACATCATCATTCGCACGCTGCTTCTCTCTCAAGATCGCGCGTACGTGCAGGTGGGAGCCGGGATCGTCGCCGACTCTATTCCTCAACGCGAGTACGAAGAGACCTTGCAGAAAGCCCAGGCTCTCTTTCAGATCTTACAATAGATTTCATCCTTGGATGCTCCGGATAATGTGGGTGTACCTCAACAATCAATTTGTCGAAGACCACCAAGCTCACATCTCGGTGTTTGATCGTGGCTTTCTTTTTGGGGATGGGATCTTCGAAACGCTTCGAGTCCATAACACATACCCACTGTTTCTCGATCGTCATCTCCAGCGACTGCGACAATCGTGCAAATCGATTAGGCTTTCTCTTCCCACCCCCGAACCGCCTTGGGAGGCGCTTCTTCGAGAACTTGTCGATCGCAATCACCTGGAACGCGCAACAGCAGGAACTATACGTCGTCCAGCATGGGCGCGACCAGCTCTTCCAGCTATGGCCGGAGTTTTATAGTGAAAAACAGGGATCGGAACTACCAGCGGAAGAGTTGATGCTGGTGCGCGATGGTTCTGATTTCGGCTGGCCCTATGCCTACTACGACCACCTTATGGGCGCCCGCATGACAACACCAGAATACGGCGGGGACGGTAAAAAACAAACGTCCGAAGGCAAATACGACAACCCCATTCTGGCCTTTCCCGGACACTGGGCGCCGAACGATCTTTTGTTCTACACAGGAGAGCAATTTCCTGAAAAATACCGCCACGGAGCTTTCATTGCGTTTCATGGTTCGTGGAACCGGGCTCCCTTGCCGCAAATGGGCTTCAATGTCGTCTTTGTCCCATTCGAGGGGGAAAAACCGAGAGACGATTATTACGAGATATTCGCGGATGGTTTCAAGGGCCGGGATATTCTTAAAAATCCGGATGATGCGCGCTGGCGGCCGGTCGGCCTGGCCGAAGGTCCAGACGGTTCCCTCTACCTGAGCGATTCTCAGAAAGGTAGAATCTGGCGAATAGTTTATAGCGGAAACGGCGGATCTATGCCGGAAGGTAATTCAAGTCACAGAGGAGAAATTCCGGCCAGCGATACCGCTCTCGAAACGGCCAAACTAAATTGGGCCGGCAGAACATTATACCGCCAGCATTGCCTTGCATGCCACCAAGCCGACGGGCGGGGAGTTGCCGGCATGCAGCCTTCTTTACTGGGATCGAAGAAATTGCGCGGCGATGCCTCGGAAACTATTCGGTTGGTGTTAGAAGGCAGCGGGTGGGTAAAAAACAGTGATTATGAAAACGTCATGTCGGTCCTTGATAATTTG
>JADFRB010000220.1 GCA_022561525.1 Nitrospinota bacterium | reverse complement strand
GTGATCTTTATGGTGACGGCGCCCATGCTTCATCGAGGCATCGACATCACCCTCCCCAGTTCCTCCTCTAATACCATCACCCCGGACGAACGTCTCATTATTTCCATAGAACCTGACGAAGCCATCTATATCGGAAAGGATCGCGTCACGATTTTCAGTCTGCGCAAACGACTGCATGAAGCGAAAGCCACGAATCCGATGGTGTCCGTGTATCTGCGCGCCGACAGTAAAATTTCCTATGGCCGAATTGTCCAGGTGATGGATGAAGTGAAACAAGCGGGTATCGAACGCTTGGGAATGGTGACCAGTCTGAAAGGGACGAAAGTCGAGGAAGAATCCGTTGAGGTCTTCTAGAATTTTTCCCAAGACTTAGACTGATCCGTGGGCGCGATGGAAGCGCAAGATGTTATGTCCTATGCCGGCCATGCTAATCTCATCACGCTGCAATTGGCTGATTCATCCGCGCAAGTGGATAGCCGACTTACGCGAATGCTGGCGACCTCATTGTTGGTACATGCCCTTCTCCTATTGGGCCTCATGAGTGTGAGATTCGCTCCGACTATTCAGCAACCATTAGCTTCCTACCACGTTGATCTGGTGACGCTTCCCGAGCCCAGAGTGGCTCCACCCGGCAAAGAATCCGCGACCGTAGGGAAGGCTACGGTTCCGCCACCGCCGGAACCGCAAGTGACACCTCCTGCCCCTAGTCCAGCAGTCCCAAAGACGCCGCCCGCGCCTATTCAAACCGAGCGCGTGACGCAATCAATTGTCGATGCCGTCGAGAGTGTAGCGATTCCACAATCCAGGGAAATGGCTCCGATTGTGAACGCCCCTGCGGTGACCCAATTACCCGCTCAGGCTGTGAGAAACGATGATGAAAGCCAAGCGATCCCGATGCCGGTCGTTCCACAAGCCCCGCAACTTTCTACCCGGAAAACTTTGCCTGACCGTGTGACACCGACTCCCTCAGCACCCTCCCCCAGATCACTGGCGGAAACCCTGAGACAGGCGGTTCAGTCCCTGGCTATCCCTCAAAAAACCCAGACACCGAATGGTCGGATTCCTTCATCTGTGCCGCCGAAGTCGAAACCACTATCTCCCAAATCCCAGGTCACGGCCGTGACATCTCCGAAAATTACGACCCCTGGTCAGGCGCCACAGATGGCAAAGGTGACCCCAGTGCCGAATCCCGCCGAGCTTCAACCAAAGCCGCGCCCTCAAAACCGGGTGGCGGATTCCATGAAACACATTCTCCAATCGGTGGTGGTGCCTGAGGTGAGAAAATTTAATGTTCCTCCAACCGAGAAAATGCAGGCCGTTCCCGTGCCGATTCCGCCGGTTCGGGACAGTCAACCCATACCACGCCAAGAACTCGCAGGCATCGTCCTTCCTTCGGACGCCCCAAAGTTAGGGTCTCTTGATCTAACCAAGTCGATGCCGAAGAAGTTGGCAGTGGTTCCTCCTGAAACGGTACAGCCACATGCGGTAGACCAGAAAATTGCCAAGCTGATTATTCCGGAGGTTCAGGTTCCTGAAGCGCATCACATCTTGTCGACGCCCACGGATAGCGGGATGCAAAATACCACCACGACCTTTCAAGTCTCCGGCTCTTCCTCCGAAGGCAATGCGTATTGGGGGCGTGTCTGGTCCAAAATCGATCGAGAATGGATCGCTCCTCAGGTGGACGTTCGTTCAGGTAGGCCACTTCGAGTGATATTAACATTTCGAATTGAACGCCAGGGTGGAGTGAGGAATTTGGCTATCGAACAATCATCGGGAAATGAGTATTATGATGTAGCAGCCAAACGGGCAGTGTTGAATGCGACACCCTTACCGCCGTTTGCCTCCGATATGCCTGAGCCGTTTTACGATATACAATTTCAGTTTACCGTTAACCTGGATTCTTAACAATGTTCACACAACGTGGTTTCTTGGCATTCATTGCTCTTTTGGGTGTGAGTGGGTTGGTGCTGTTTGAATCAAATGCCGCCGATGTGTTTTTAGAAACGGAACGCTCGGAATTTCAAAAGATTCCGATTTGGGTCATGGGATTTGGCGATGGGAAAGCGGGGGCGAATGCCGACAACCCAATTGGCACCCAGATGGCCGATATTCTCAAGGCGGACCTGACTCGGTCACAGGTCTTCGAGGTTGTGGATGTGCCGATGCCGGCCTTGGAATTCTCCCATTCCCATTGCCAAGGGGTTGAGCCATTAAGCAAAGCCAAAGAGAGCGGCGCCACCGTGTCGAGTTGGGGACGGATTGGTCGGAAAAATAGCCAGCTGGTGATGGAAGCCTGTGCCTACGATGGGGGCAATGACAACTTGGCCATGGGGAAACGGTACGTGGGGGAGCCGATCACATTCAAATTACTCCGACTCATGGTGCATCGGTGGGCGGATGAATTGGTGTCGCGCTATACGGGGGATCCCGGTATTGCCAAGACCAAAATAGTCTATGTCTCTCAGGATGCCAGTGGCAACCGAGATCTCTATGTGATGGATTATGACGGATTTGGGCCAAAGCGGGTGACGGCTGATCGCCGGCTGAGTTTAATGCCGGCCTGGTCCCCGGACCAGCGATCGGTGGTGTATACCACCTACCGAAAAAATAACCAGGAAATCATTCAACTCCATCTGGCATCCGGATCCAGGAAAATCTTAGTAAGTGCCCAAAGTCTTAATATTACTCCGGCATATTCTCCCAATGGGAAATTGGTCGCCTTTGCATCAGCAGCTGATGGGAATTCAGATATTTACACCCTGAATCTGGCCACACAGGAAGAGGTGAAATTGACGTTTGATCAGAGCGCCGATCTCTCGCCCACCTGGTCTCCCAACGGAAGAGAGATCGCGTTTACCTCGGATCGGGGAGGGCGTCCTCAAATCTATGTGATGAGCGCGGATGGCTCCAACGTTCGCCGGCTGACGTTTGAAGGAACGTATAATGCCGCCCCCGCCTGGTCCCCAAGGGGGGATTGGATCGTGTATGTCTGTCACTTGCCAAATATGGGGTTCAAATTGTGCCGGATGACTCCTGATGGACAACAGCATGTGCAGATTACTTCAGGCCCCCAAAATGAAATTGATGATTCGCCTTCCTGGGCTCCAGATGGCTGGCATCTGGTCTTTAGTTCTACGAGGGGTGGCAAGAGTCATATTTTTATGGTGAATATGGATGGAACCGGGTTGGAACAATTGACCTCCGGGGGACGGCATCATAGTTCTCCTTCATGGTCGCCATTATAACGCTTCCTTTCGCCCTGCCTGACGTATACCAAATGGCCGTGAACCGTGCCCTTAAATTTTTTCCTAAGTCGGGTAAGCATGAGGAGACCGCAACATGATAGAAAGAGATGATCACGTGTTTTCCCAAAAGATCAGGAAGCTTCAGACGTATACACATCGCCTTCTGAAAATGATCTTGGCAGGGCTCTTGGTACTGAGTGTGTCGTCCTGCATGGCACAACAAGCAGATCTCGTTCGCATTCAACAAGAGTTTGAGGCCAAAATTGCTAAGATTGACCAGGATAAAATAGCCTTGGAAGCAACCCTGGCTCAAGCCAATCAAGCCATCCAGGAATCGAAGAAGGCCTTGGCCAAACAAAAATCCGAGGTGGCGGAACTGGTGCGCGCGCGCGCGCAATTTAATAGCGAATTGCGGAGCCTTCGCGAAGAAAATCTTCCGCAATTAAGTGGCGACTTGGAAACAGAGTCGCATCGACTGCAACGTCTCGAACGGGTAGTCGATGACCTCAAGGCTGATTTGAACCACCGTGATGGAGCGCGCGCGACCCAAATCGCCACGCTTGGTGAAAATGTCGAAAAGGAATTTGATCAACAAGGCAAGACCATGAGTAAACACATGGCAGGATTTCGAGCATCATTGGTGGAGTTTAAAGATGCCCTTGCCGGGATTGATACACGTGTGGTTACCGAGAGCATGCGAGCTATGACCGCCGAGACCAATATGAAAAACGATCTTGAAGCACAGCAAACTGCCCTTCAAGTCAAATTGGATTCGGACACCAACATGCTCAAGCAGTATTTGGAGACCGATGTAAAAACCAGCATCAGTTCTGTCGCGAAAACCTTGCAAAAGATGAATGTCTCATTGGGCATGCAATTAGATAAGCAGGGCAAGGAATTCAAAAGCCAAGCGGCCTTGCTCTCCGATTTGAACACCAAAGTTGGAACGGAGTTGGCTTCGCTCAAACAGCAGGATGTGGGAACTCACCAAAATCTTGAAAATCTCATGAAGGCAATGACCCAGCTTCGAAATGGGTTGGATAAAGTCGGTGCTCAACTGGGGTCCAAAGTTGATGCGCAGGCGCAAATCCTTGAGCAATCCGGTGGGCGATTGAAACAATTACAGGGCCAGTATGCTGCCCTATCAAAAAAACTTGATGCCGATACCAAGGCCCTTCGCGGATATTTGGATACAGATATCCGGACCAGCTTGCAATCTATGGCTCAAGCTGTTGAGGCAGAAAAAACCCGCGCGACTCAATCTTCAAGAAACCTGGAGGGCCGGATCCAAAAGTTGGAACGCACCACCAACGTTGATGTGAAGCAGGCCCAAACCCAGCTAGTGGTGCAGGACAAGCACGTCAAGGACCTCAATCAGTCGG
>JADFRB010000219.1 GCA_022561525.1 Nitrospinota bacterium | reverse complement strand
AGTCCCAACCACTCCTCGCAGACCTTGTGAATCGGATGTCGCAGCACCTTCTCCTGTGTGAAAGGCTACTTATGACAAGTGACCAACAAAAAAGCCCCACTGCCGACACGATGGGGCTCTCATGTGTGGTCGTCTTTTCAGATTGCTCGTTTACGCTTGTGCCTTCTTCATCCGGTAGCCAATGAGTCCGACTAAGCCAGTGCATAAGGGCGGGGGCAAGTAGGGCAGGGCCTCCGTCAACCACTCACCTGACTGCTGCGGTATTCATTCCCTGATTGATGCGATTGACAGCTCACGGCCTCTTCAGTACTTTTCCGATTGACCCACAATAGCGAATAAATTTCCTATTCCCATCATGAAAATAAAGGCTAGCGTCCCCTTTTCAAAGGGTAGCGTCCCCTTTTCCCCTTTTCTTTTTTGAGAAAATATGCAGATGGCGATACGGGACGGAAAATTCTTGCCGCTATCACCAATGATTTTGGACGAGTTGTTTCTAGAGAGGTTTTCCCTCAAAAATTACCCCCCCACATCCTAAACTAACGAACCACGGGCTGCGCTGTAAGGAATGCCCCCGTTGGCAACCCTATGGAAACGACCCAGGCCCTATGGAAGAACTTGAATATTTCAGATACAGCAAAGCTGGATGAGTTTTGGCCCAAACGAGTCAGTCTGATTCAGGGCACTGCTCAGGCTGCTCTTCCTCGTACAATCTTCCAGATTCTGGCCAGGGGATTTTTACAAATACCCCACATCGCTCCTCGATAATAAGCGGCGGTCCGCTCTTAAAAGGCTTGGGGGATTCTTCGGCTTGCGCTTCACTCGGTTCTCCAGGGGGAATCACAATGATTAGAGTGGAGGGGTCAAAGGTGTCGGGCGAGTAGGCCGGGGGGAGAGGTAAGATAAATGGGCCTTGAAATAATATGTGTCGATTTCGGACGGAAGGATTTTCCCGCCTCGAAGTCCCCCGCCTGAAATGAAATTTCTGATGGTGCAGGTGGCTCCCCCTGGACCAAGAACGAATCCCGCCCCTCCCAACCAGCCGGGGTCCAATGTGGGACCGGTGGATGCTGATGGGAGGGGCGGATAATTTCCATCCACTATTGAGGTAGCCCCGAGCATACGCAGGCTGAAGCCAGAGGCTCATGATGAATAGGGAGATGAAAAGAAGCTGACCAAATGCGTGTTTAGAACAGGGTTGCATTCCGGGGCCTATGAGAACGTCAAGCCCGCTCCTTACCTAAGGCAAGGATTCGGGATCTCGTGATTGTCCAATTAGTTTCGTAGCCGCGTCAAGGTGGCCAGAGACCTAATCCCTTTAAACCCGGTATGGTCAAAAAACTCATCCGACCTTCTTATTGAAAAAGTCAACAAAAAGGGGAGGCACCCTTTATTTCCATGATGGGAATAAGAAATGTAAACGCGATTTTTGGTCAAGCGGAAAAGTACCGAAGAAGCCGTGCAAAAAAATTGGAGCGTTTCCTTTCTGTGTAAGAAACCAACGACGAGGCCATGTCTCAACCCTTTTAAGGGTTGACCGATAAGTTAACGTGAGAAGGATAAATGTCATGGATATTCTAAAGGAAGCCAGAAATGGAATACTTATTCTACATCCCATTGGAACGTTAGACCTTTACATACGGTTGGAATTTCTCAAGGCGATTCAGGAAGCGAGGGATGAAGGATTTCAACGAATTATTGTTGATCTTGGCCAGGTTCGCTACGTTGACAGTATTATGTTGAGTGCGTGTACCAAATCTTATCGATCCTTGGCTACCGAGAAAATTCAATTTGGTTTAGCAAACCCGCAGGAATTCGTTCGGGAGATTTTCAACCTGGTGCATTTGGATAGTCTAGTGCCTGTGTTTTCATCAGTGGACGAAGCCGTTGCTTCTTTTCTTGGTTGGCAATCCCTTTATTCACCCTAATCCTTCTTGTGACCGTATAGTCAAAAAATCCATCCAGCCTTTCTGGTATCTGAAAAACTCAAGTTTTTCACGACGGGTGAATGAATGGAGGGACAGCCGGGGGATCTATATGGTTCGTTGGTTTGGAATCGAAGAAGCGTCAGTGCCTACGCCTCCAGAAGGGATTTCTCGGCCCGAGACGCCGCCTGAACTTGAAGTGGCGCTCATTGAAGTACTCCCGCAGTCGGACAGAGCATTGATGGAAATCATCGTCATCGACTGTGCTAAACGTTAATAAGACCGAAGGACTACGTCGGGTTCCCTTATTGTCATCCCCGCCTGCCGACAAGGTTCCCCCCTCATGTTGAGTCTGCTGGTTGGCGCGATTGACACCTCGTTGCGCCTTCGGTACTTTTTGGGTTGTCCAAAAAGGGCGGGGTTGGGGGTCATGTCTCAATACTGTTCACTTAGATATCTTCGGTGGTTTAATGAATGGTGTACCGTCAATTTGCGCAACGGGCGGTCTCGGACGTTTGTACGGTGCGTATGGAGAGTTTCGGCGTTTCACCATCCTTGGTTTGATTGTTCCACGGCTGGATTCACACAACAGTTTCGCCGTCGCCTCACACAGCAGCCGATACCATGTTTTTTGGCGCTCAGGGGGGAAGGGCCCCAGATTGGGGCAGGGTTCGACGCACTCACTGCACCGTGGCCGTAAACGATACCGTGCGGTCGGGGATGTCTGCCTGGGTGGCCCCTTGATACATCAACCAGCGCACGGCGTAGTGGGCCATCACCCACCCGTAGAACTCTTGCCGCACCAACTCCGGCGTTTTACTGCGCAGGACACGACGACGTTGCCCCAGGTGCGTCTTCAGCTCATCACACACCAATTTCACCTCCCAGCGCTCGTGATACAGCTGCGCCAGGTCCTGGGCGGGTGCGCCGTGGTCATCCAGCAGCGTGGTGACGAGACGGTACATCGGTTCGCTATTGGGCACCTGCGGTAAGACATACTCAATCACCCTGATGGCGATCCCATCAATTCGCTTTCTTCTGGCGCGTTCACTGGGATACAGATGGCTCAGGTACGAGCCATCGTCCAACCGCTTGTCCACTGGAAGAATCAAGCTCTTCGGCATGCGCCAGAGCAGTTGCGCCCCGGTCTGCAGGCCAGCCTGCCAATGTGCATACCCGACAAAGCCGCGATCGGCCATGCAGAGCATGTCGGGCGTGAGGCGACGCACCAAAGGCGCGGCCACCTCCCATTCGGTCTGTTTATAGGCCCCCAGTTCGGCATCCAAAATGGCGTGACTGGCACATTCCGTCAAAATGGCGCACTGAGCTTGGGGATAGCCGGCCTGCCCGGTTCGGCTCCCTGGGTACCCAAAGGCTTGCACATTGGCGGCCTCATCCGGGACCTCAAAGTTCGAGCCATCTATCGCGACGAGTCGATACCCGGCAAAAAAGGCGTGGGCATGCTCTGGACGAGCCAACGGGCGCAAGCAGCGCTGCCCAATGGCTTTCAGCGCCTGCCACGTCAGCCGTGAGCGGGCTTTGCTGATGGCGGATTTGACCACGGTCACGGGAGCCACGGGGGTGTGATCTTTCCAGGCCAGCCCGTGGGCCACAGCGGCGAACACCGCTTCGTACGCGGCCTCGCTATATAAGCTCAACGCCATGGTGTAGTACACCACGGCCGAGGCGGGAAAGGTCCGGACCCGTTCACTGTTACAATGATGCGCGTCAAGTTCTTCGTTGATGATGGTAGCCGGAAAGGCACGCGCCAGTAATCCCGTGCTCAAATAATCCGCTAATCGAGCCCCCGCCCCCAAACCGACTTTCCTTCTTGCCATGTTGCCTCCTCCCAGATTACGTGTGGAGGCGAAGTATAACAGATTTTCATCTAAGTGAACAGTATTGAGACCTGACCCCAAACCTGACCCCAAACCTGACCCAAACCCAAGCTCCTTCCATCCCCGTTTTTGATTTTGATGGTCCACCACACCTCAGAGCCTTCCACGGGTTGTTTTGGACAACCCGAGTTCGGTGGGGATACAGAGCCTATTGAGTTTTTCCGCAGGTCGTTCAGTTTGACCGTCATGGAAAGCGACAGAATTCCCTATTGGGCCATGATTCCTCCTTTCAGCCCGAATATCGCACCAATATCCCAGCCCTAGTTTGTCCATAAACCTGTTTAAATGGATCAAACAGCATCTCAGAATCAAATCTTTTTTCCGCACCTCCGAAAATGCCCTCAAGAGTCAGATCGGGATCGCCATCTCAGTCTATGTGCTTGGGGCAATCATCAAAAAACGCCTCATGATCAAGACCGATCTCTACAAAATTTTATAGATTTTGAGCCTCACCCTGTTTGAGAAAATTCCATTGAATCAAATAGTTACGGACAGGAGCTGCTATGAGGAGACAGGTGTCATACGTAATCAATTTAATTTGATGACAATTTAACCGTATAGTAGTGCCAATATATAATTTGTGATTTTAATATACTTAGTATTGACATGCCTTTTATAATTATATTATAGATTTATTTGACCTCGTGTTTAATGGCCTTCATGTTTAATGTATGGCGGATTCAACTCATAAGTGCACCACCCCCTCAAATGGCCTTTGGGTAGAGTATTTAGCCAAATATTTAAGGAGGTGCACAACGACTACTACCCTCGGCCCAATTCATCCATGAAGAACGCCACCACTCCTAAACTATGAGAAT
>JADFRB010000218.1 GCA_022561525.1 Nitrospinota bacterium | reverse complement strand
AATCCAGATTACGGAGGGCCTTCGACCAAATATCGTGTGGCAACTGCTGGCCTTTGTTGTGATCACGGCCGCAGAAGTCATGGTGTCGATTACATGTTTGGAGTTTTCCTATACTCAAGCTCCAAGAGCCTTAAAATCCGTGGTGATGGCGTTGTTCCTCTTGTCTGTGTCCCTTGGCAATGCGTTCACCTCACTCGTGAATGTATTCATCCAAAAGGATGATGGCAGTCTTGTCCTCGAAGGCGCGGCCTACTATTGGTTTTTTGCTGGAGTGATGTTGGCGGGTTCCGTGCTGTTTATCTGGGTTGCCCAAAGGTATCGAGGAGAGACGTACCTTCAAGGAGAAGGGACATAGGGAATGGTGCGGATTTCAACCTGTGGATAAGCTGTTGTTTTTTTCAATCGCCATGTTGGATGGGGTGTTTTTTGCCTTTACGCGATTTTCCCCATATTTTAAGAGGGTTTTACAAACACATCGTTCAAAACTCCTTATCAATAAAGGGTTTTTGAATTCTCAAGACGATTCATCCACTCTGGGTGTTACGAATGAAATGGTGTGGATATTTGATGCCATGCCATCCAGGTGAGTGACTGTGAATTTGAAGGGGATAACTCTGAAGCGTGGTGGTCTGTAGTCATTCTCAATACGTTCCATAAACTCGAAATACGAATATCGAATTTCGAAACAAATCCGAAATCTTCAACCTGGGTATGCACTTGTCTCCGGTAGCCCCAACATGTAGTATTCCTCCTTATGGAGGATTTTCCTAGAACATTGATGGAACTTGAGCAACGGTTCAGTAGCGAGCAATCGTGCCGTGAATATTTATATAAACTCCGCTGGCCTAAAGGATTTCAGTGTAAATGTTGTGGTTGCGCGAAGTGTTGGCCTCTAAATCGGGGTTTGCATGAATGTTCTAAGTGTGGATACCAAGTTTCTATAACTTCTGGAACGATCTTTCAGGATACGAAGAAACCTTTGATTCTTTGGTTCCGTGCGGTCTGGCATATAACGAGCCAACAAGACGGCGCGAATGCATTGGGCTTGCAACGTATTTTAGGGTTTGGCAGTTATCGCACCGCTTGGTCGTGGCTGCATAAACTTAGACGGGCTATGGTGAGACCAGGCCGGGATCGCCTTACTGGACCTGTTGAAGTTGATGAAACATACATAGGTGGCAACAAAGCAGGAAAGCGTGGACGTGGAGCCGAGGGAAAGACCCTTGTTGTCATTGCCGTTGAATTAGTTAGCCCCAATAAGATAGGTAGAATCCGACTGATGCAGGTCCCCAATGCTTCCGCTAAAAGTTTGGAAAATGCTGTTCAACAGACCGTAGAACCAGGAAACAGAGTGAATACAGATGGATGGAACGGTTACAACAGACTCAATGAGCTTGGGTACTTTCGTAATAAAGTGCGAGACCGTGCCAATGTTGGAGAGGATATGCTCCCAGCCTGCCATAGGGTCGCCGGATTACTTCAAAGATGGCTTTTGGGCATGCTCCAGGGGGCTGCCAGTCATGAACATTTACCCTATTATCTTGACGAGTTTACCTTTCGATTTAATCGACGACCATCTCGGCATAGAGGGAAGTTGTTTTATCGCCTATTGCAACAAGCAATGGCTGTTGACCCGGTTCCCATACAATCGATGATTAAACACGTGAGAGGCCAGAAGCCTCACTACAAGATGTAGTGGTAACCGGAGACAAGTGCATACCCAAGTTAAGTAATCTCCTGATTCTGCGATGTGACGTCGTCTATCGCATAAGCCCGAGTCTTCTGACGACCGTTGGCTTTCTCCGGGCAACTTTTTTTCGCTTTACGCCGCCGGGGAAAATCCCAACGGGGAAAGCACCTGACAAATCTGTTCATTAAGGGTCCGTCACGAGATAACCGATACAATTGGCCGAGACGATTTTGGAGCGAGCCAAGGAGTGAAGAGCGCGCATACCGGGAGTGTGAAAGCAAGGAGCAACGCCGGCGCAGCCCAAAAGCGTCCGGCCCTACGAGGAGGCCCATCTTTGGTCTGGGGTGTCGTTGCCCCTCGGACACAGAGTTCCGCTATGTTCCTTCGTCGCGCCTCGCCCCGATCACAAATCTGGGCCTCCCAATTGTACCGGTTATTTCGTGACGGATCTTAAATGTCGGTCCCTGTCGAAGAACTCGAATTTCGCTTACGACGGTGAGTAAAGTTGAAGGCCTTCCTGGCCTGAAACTCGCTACACAGCCTCATTTGACCTTGTGGAAGTACTAAGTCTTTGTGAATTCAATAGCCATTCTTGTGGAGAAATCCTCTCCAAATCGTCATGGCGATAATCCTAAGGTCAAACAAAATCGACCAGTGTTCAATGTAGTATAAATCATACTCACTTCGCTTTTCTAAGGAGGTATTTCCTCGCAAGCCGTTCACTTGGGCCCAGCCCGTAATCCCTGTCTTCACCTTATGGCGGAGCATGTATTTAGGGATTTTGCCTCGAAATTGCACAATGAGCTCAGGTCGCTCAGGACGTGGCCCAACAACACTCATCTCACCCTTCAGCACGTTAAAAAATTGGGGAAGTTCGTCCAGACTGGTCCTACGCAGAATCGCTCCTACTGAGGTCCGACGCGGATCATTGTCCTGAGCCCAAACAGGCCCTGTGCTGGCTTCGGCATCCACCCTCATTGTTCGGAACTTGATTATCTCGAACGTCTGTCCATCTAAACCCATACGAATCTGCCGGTAGAACACCGATCCAGGTGAGGTGAGCTTGATCAATACAGCAATGATAAGGAAGAATGGGCTTCCCAAGATTAACGTACTGACGGCACCAACAATATCTACTCCGCGTTTCAGAAAAACATTCCATCCCTGGAGAGGGGTCCCTTGGAGTGTAATAACTGGGAGCCCATCGAATATTTCGGCTTCGGCACGTAGCGTGATGAACTCAAAAAAATCTGGAACCGCCTTGACTTCTACTACCGTCGTCGAAAGATACTCCATGAGCTTTTCTAAATTTTCCTCTCCACCAGGAGGAAAGCAGAGAAATACAAGATCAATACCTGGTAACAATTCCTTCAAATCGGAGTACAAACCCTTCACAGGGACACCTTCCAGCATCTTTCCAAGCTTGGTGGGATCGTGAGTTAAATAACCTTGGACTTGTAACCCGAATTCATTATGTTGTCTCAAAGACCTAACCATCCGTTGGGCTAACTTCCCTGCCCCCAGGACAAGCACATATCGCTGGTTATATCCCAATCGTCGAAAGAATCGGAGTCCTTCCCGGAAAACCATCCGTGAGAACCCGAGCAAAACCAGACCGAGGATCCAGAAATAGAGAATCACCAGCAGCGAATATTCAAACTGTTGTATAAAAAAAGTCAGACCAAACAGGATCAGGGCAGCCAGGGTATGCGCCTGAGCGATATCGAGGAACTCAGCCAGGCGGGATCCCATTCTCTGTGGTCGATAAAGATGGAATGCCTGAAAGGCAACACCCCAAACTCCCACAATCGGCAATAACAGCCACAGATAGGGTTCAATGGGAGGGACACCCTTCGTCACAGGGACAAAAACCTCTGCAAACCGGATGGAAAACGCGGCAACCCAGCACAAGCAGATCACCATGAGATCAAAGAGAAAGAGAAGGCTTTTCAAGAATTCGGTATGGCGTTTCAGCATGATCGGTTTACATGAAATTCTTTGTAGCACCTGTTTATAAGTTCCCGCATCCGTTCTTTGAATTGCGTCCGGTCAAACGATGATACGTGACACCGGATCAACTCCGCATCAAAAGAGTCTCCATCGCGCTCGAACAAGAGGATCGCCTCAATTAGCGCTTCCACTGTCTGCTCATAAAAGAAGATCCCGGTTGGGGCACCCTGGTCCGAGGGCATCTTTCTTTCTCTGCTTGGATTGAGCGGAACCACAGTCTCCAGGGCTCCCCCTTTGGCATAGGCAATCACCGGCTTCCCACTCGCCATGACCTCAAGCGGGACAATTCCAAAATCCTCCTCGCCAGGGAAGATCAAAGCCTTACACCGTGCGTAGCACTCACGAATCCTCTGGTCAGATTGCCACCCGAGCATCTCTATCGTTGGCCCGGCCATGCGCAGTAATCGTCTTTCGTCCTGACCAGCCCCGACGATCTTGAGGGACCGTCCTAAACGATTACACGCCTGGATTGCAAGATCCACACGTTTATAGGGCGCGAACGCCGTCACCATGAGATAGAAACCTTCATCATGGCTCGAGAACGAAAAAGCATGAAAATCGACAGGAGGGTAAACCACTTGCGCCTGACGTCTATAATACTTTTGAATCCGTTTAGCGACGTGTTGTGAGTTTGCGACAAAAAAATGCACTCCGTCACTTGAAGCCACATCCCATTTCTGCAATGGGTGCCGGAGCCACGTCATAATCGTTCTCGTTAGCAACCCAGCCTGCCCCTTACCAAAATAGGATTCATACTGATCCCAGATATATCGCATCGGCGTATGAACATATGCAATATGGCACGTAGCATCAGCTACCCGTATACCTTTGGCGACACAATGACTGGAGCTGAGAATCAGATCATACTTATCTAACTTAAACGATTGGATAGCAAAAGGAAAAATAGGCAACAAGTTTCGGTAATGAGTTGATGCAAAA
>JADFRB010000217.1 GCA_022561525.1 Nitrospinota bacterium | reverse complement strand
GAGGGCATGCTTTTTGAACATCCCCTGCTGTCCTTGATGGCTCATAATAAGATGAGGCACAGGTGAACGGCATGAAGAAAATTTTTCAATTATTCAACAGGCTCTTGTAAGTAATGGACACCTCTACAAACCAGGCATTTTTTGTGAGGGCAAGGAAGCCGCGCGCGGAAAACCGGAGTGTATGGGCGAATACATGAGGATGTGAGCACGTGACTGACGCCGCCATCACGGAAAAGGACGGTTTTTAGAGGTGTCCTAATGATTATGCAAGTGGATCCGGTTGTTATGTCTAAACCAACGTTTAAAAGAGCTGAGCGGGTTGCGGACCAACTTCGCATTGAAGTGGCGGATATTCTTGCCAAAAAATCAAAAGATCCTCGACTTCATTCAGTGACCGTAACTGATGTGGAAGTCACCAAAGATCTTCGAATTGCGCGAGTGTATGTGTCCATATTGGGTTCTCAGGATGACAAACCAGGTATCTTAAAAGCTTTGGCCAGTGCAGCAGGGTTTGTTCGGTCGGAATTGGGACGTCGCCTGGAGTTGCGCTACACGCCTGAAGTGAAGTTCTGGGCTGACTCGAATGGGCCTCGTGCGGAACGAATCTTGGAAATCCTTGATACTTTGCCTCCCGCAGGTTTAGAAAGTGCCACTGACTTAGGTGCTGATTACACGCCTCATTTGCCTGAGGGTCGATAGAAATGACGAACGAATCGGCGAGTGTTGTGATGTCTCCAGTCCTTGATGGGGTTGTGAATGTATCCAAACCGGCAGGGTGGACATCTCATGATGTTGTAGAAAAGTTGCGGCGGTCGCTTGGTATCCGCAAAGTGGGACATGCCGGAACCTTGGATCCCATGGCAACGGGTGTGCTTCCCATTTTGATAGGAAAGGGCACGAGGTTATCGGAATATTTAGTCGAGTGGGATAAAGAATATGAAGCGGTCATGCGGTTGGGGCAGGATACAGATACTCAAGACGCGACCGGCGCGGTCATTCAGGAACGGTCTTATGCCGGGATGACCGAAGAATCGATCCGAACTGCAGCAGCGCAGTTTTTGGGAGCGCTGCAACAGGTGCCCCCGATGTATTCTGCGCTGAAGGTCGAGGGCCAGCCCCTGTACAAATTGGCCAGGGCTGGGAAAACGGTGGAGCGGGCACCTCGGCCTATTACAATTTATCAGTTGGAAGTGTTGAAGGTTGAAATTCCAGACGTGTCTTTTCGGGTGACCTGTTCAAAGGGGACCTATATCAGGACTCTGTGTGCTGATATTGGGCAGACTCTGGGTGTGGGAGGGCATTTGTATCAATTGTGTCGAACGCGAGTTGGGCCGTTTCATATCGAAGATGCTGTATCTCCGTTGGAAATCGACCAAGAATTTCTGTCGCATGGGCATAATCAAGTCGTGCGGGGGCTTGATGCCGTGCTCAGCCACTTGCCGGAGGTCGTGATTGATTCCTCCATGGTCACGCGAGCCTTACATGGAGCGCCAATCCCTCCATCGGCAGTCTCCCAAGCGTTAGGGGAACCTTGCGAAGCTGGCTCTGCCCAAGAGATCCTGCGGGTCAAAGATCCTGCGGGGCAGCTGCTGGGGTTGGGAAAGTTTGCAAAGGAATCTTCCGATCCGTCAGAAATAGGCCTGCCCTTAGTATTTGTCAAAGTGTTCAGGCAATCCAGTTAGTTCGTATAGTGCATGAAAAGGCATTCAAATAATTTTAACCTGAGTTGAGCGATTTTTATGGATGAGCTGTGTCAAGACCTTGTGATGACAGTGTGTTTGAAAAACGTAGACAGACTCAAGTGGTCTGTCGAGGCTTTTCAAACATCGCTGGCGCGCAAGGGATTGGCGCAGATCGCCATAGAAAATCGCTCAATTTAGGTTTCCGTAGGGAGGAGTGAGATATGGGGCTCGGAGGTGCAGTAAAAAGCGATATCGTCAAGCAGCATCAACATCACGATAAAGATACGGGTTCTTCGGAGGTGCAAATTGCGCTGTTGACTAACCGTATTAATTATTTAACGGAACATTTTCGGACCCATAAAAAGGACCATCATTCACGGCATGGATTGTTGAGAATGGTGAGTCGGCGGCGACGGCTATTGAGTTATCTGCATCGTGTGGATGCGGCGGGTTATCGATCGCTGTTGGGCACGTTAGGACTGAGAAAATAAAAGACTATTTGGAAAAGCTTGGGACCTGAGAGAAAATACCTTGGACAATCTTGCGCCAAGATTTTGGTCGGATTTGGACGGAACGATTGAGAAACACCCGAGGCATAGCACAGCTATGTTGAGGGTGTTTCGATTGAGGCCCGTTCAAAGATGGCCCAAAGATTGGATGCGAGATGTCCAAGTTATTTTCTCTTAGGTCCCTGGTGGGTGAGGAAGGAGAGAATTTCATGGTGCATTCTGTTGAATTGGAAGTCGCCGGTCGTACGTTGAGGCTCGAAACAGGCCATATGGCCAAGCAAGCGGATGGATCCATCCTTGCCACCTATGGTGACACGGTGGTGTTAGCTACCGCGGTAGCCTCAAGGAAGGCAAAACCCGACACGGATTTTCTCCCCTTAACTGTCAACTATCAGGAAAAAGCCTATTCCGCTGGAAAAATTCCAGGAGGATTTTTTAAGCGAGAGGGCGCACCGTCGGAAAAAGAAACTCTGACGAGTCGATTAATTGATCGTCCGATCCGTCCTCTGTTTCCTAAGGGATATTTTTATGAAACTCAGGTTGTTGTGTCCGTCTTATCCGTGGATCAAACAATGACATCGGATACCATGGGCATTACCGCTGGATCTGCGGCGTTGGCGATTTCCGACATTCCATTTAATGGTCCACTTGCTGGAATACGAATTGGCCGGGTTGACGGGAACTTTGTAGTCAATCCCGATATACACATGCTGGCCAAGAGTGAATTGGACTTGGTCGTGGCTGGCACGGCGGAGGCCATCATGATGGTCGAGGCGGGAGCGGGTGGATTGTCCGAGGCCGTGATGCTTGAAGCCTTGGAACTCGCGCATGGGGAGATTAAAAAAATTGTCGCGAAGGTCAATGAACTGAGAGAAAAGGTGGGGCGTCAGAAACGAGTACTTGAAGTGGAAACGGTGAGTGAAGAACTTCGAGCCCAAGTGAAACAACTGGCCTCCGCTCCCATTCGAGAAGCCGTATTCATTCCGAACAAAGCCGAACGCCAAGAACGATTAGATGAGATTTTGCAAGAAGCGATCGAAAAGCTCGGTGGGGAAGATTCTACATGCCATCGGCACATTAAAGACGTGTACCATGACCTAGAATATGATGAAGTCCGGGATTTAATCTTGGAGAAAAAAGTCCGGGCCGATGGACGAGGGCCTACGGATATTCGCCCGATCACTTGTGAAACGGGGCTATTGCCACGCACCCATGGTTCTGCCCTGTTTACCCGAGGTGAGACCCAAGCTCTTGCGGTTGTGACCTTAGGCACCTCTGATGATGAGCAGCGTATTGATGCCCTCGAAGGGGAATATTTTCGAACATTTTTACTCCACTACAATTTTCCGCCTTTTTGTGTTGGGGAGGCCAGACCCATGCGAGGGCCAGGCCGTCGAGAAATCGGGCATGGAAAACTAGCCCTACGTGCACTCACATCCGTCATGCCAACCCGTGAGGAGTTTCCGTATACCATCAGGCTGGTGTCGGATATTTTGGAATCGAATGGTTCATCATCGATGGCCACGGTGTGTGGGGGGTCCTTGGCCCTGATGGATGCCGGGGTGCCGATTAAAGAACCGGTTGCTGGAATTGCGATGGGTCTCATTAAGGAAGGAGACCGAGTCATCATTCTCTCGGATATCTTGGGGCTAGAAGACCATCTTGGCGATATGGACTTTAAGGTCACTGGCACCAAAAATGGCGTGACGGCTTTGCAAATGGATATTAAAATTGGAGGCATCAACACGGAGTTGATGCGGCAAGCACTAGAGCAGGCGCGTGCTGGACGGTTGCACATTCTAGAGCGAATGAATGAAGCCTTGGCAGCTCCACGGCCTGATCTTGCAGCCTATGCCCCAAGAATTTTCACCATTCAAATTAAGCAGGACAAGATCAGAGACATCATTGGCCCGGGTGGCAAGGTCATCAGAGGAATCATCGCTGAATGTGGCGTGAAAATGAATGTCGATGATTCTGGACTGGTGACTATTGCCGCTGTGGACGGAGATTCTGCCAAAAAGGCCATCCAAATGGTGGAACAGTTAACGGAGGAGGTTGAGATTGGGAAGCTCTACCTCGGGACGGTCAGAAAAATTGTCGATTTTGGTGCGTTTGTCGAAATTCTTCCCAATGTCGATGGCCTCGTGCATATTTCCCAGCTGGCCCACCATCGTGTGAATGCGGTGTCTGATGAGCTTTCCGAAGGAGAGAAAATCATGGTGAAGGTGATGGAAATTGACAGGCAAGGGAAGATTCGGTTGAGTCGGAAAGAGGCCTTAGCCGAATCCGAGGCCCCAACTGGCGAATCGTAAACTTTTTTTGAATCGCTAGTAGCTCAACACGGGTAGCTTTTTCTTTAGGGCACCTCTACAAACCAGGCATTTTGGTGAGGGCAAGGAAACCGCGCGCGGAAAACCGGAGTGTATGGGCGAATACATGAGGATGTGAGCACGCGGC
>JADFRB010000216.1 GCA_022561525.1 Nitrospinota bacterium | reverse complement strand
TCGTAACTTTTCAGGTCATTTCCTGTGTGGGAACTGGCAGGCCTTCCATGGCCATGATGCGGAGGGCATTGGTGGTGGGACAGGGGCCGGGACGGAGGTGATAGTCAAACTTCAATTCTTTTTCTCCGACGGTTTCTTGGAAATGGACATTGGTAATGCCTGGCAATTCGTCTTCTAGTCTAGCTAATTCCAGATCATGAGTCGTGACCAGCCCCAACCCGTGTCCGGTGGTGAGTTCTCGAATGTAGGCTTCGCTGCCGAGTAATCGTTCGCGATTGTTCGTGCCTTTAAAAATTTCGTCGATCAGGTACAGCACGGGAGCCTGTTCACCATTCCCCACCGCAAGCAAGATTCCTTTGAGCCGTTTCACTTCGGCATAAAAATAGGACAGACCTTCTTCAAGGGAATCGCCCACACGAAGGCATGAATGGATTCGCACCCACGACCATTCCCACGCATCCGCACACACCGGTCCCCCGGCTTGGGCCAAACACACGTTGATGCCGATCGTCCGCAGAAACGTGCTTTTTCCAGACATGTTTGAACCGGTCACTAAAAACAATTGCCCGACGGCTTGAAGATCAAAATCATTACTCACGCGTTGTTCGTGCCGCAGAAGTGGATGGCCCAGTGACGTGGTGACCACTCCTGCGTCCTTGTTAGCAGAATTTTCACGCCGCGTTGGCCACACATAGCTAGGATTTAGAAAGGCAAAGGTGCTCAGGGCCATGGCCGCATCGATGGTGGCAACCTGCTCAAGCCAGACAGGCAACACGGGTCGGAGACGTTCACACACTTTTTGAAGATACCAGGTCCAGGCCATATCCCACGGTCCAATAAGATTAATCGCGATGTGAATTAAGGGATGCCCTTTGAGACTGAGCCCGCTACAAATTCTGGCTAATTGCTTGATAGCCAAGGATGGTGGTTCGTCACCTGTTCGAAAAGGTTCGGTGACATGTCGAATAGCCTCCTCCCGTTCGAAGGATCTCTTTTCCAAGACTCGGATGACCGCAGCTAGCTTGGCTAGCTCCATCTGCAAATCGATTGTTCGTTCAAACACATGACCTAAGCGGGCTCTGGTCATCAATATCAGGAATCCATAGCAAAGAAATGAAATGATCCAATACCCTGGACCAAATCCCATGGCCCATATGGCAAACAACACCACATTGATAGTGGCTAAGCCTCCAGCGACACTCAGTTGCAATGTGAGATAGGGAATATCAAAGCTGTGTTGTAGGAGAACATAAATCCGGTCTCCATTGATGGGGACTTGACTCACCAGTTTGGCCACTAAGCGCACGCGATCGCGTAGCCCGGAGAACCGCGTGAAGGCTTTGACTAATGCCTGTCGCGAAAACCAGTCGGCAAAGGAGAGCGGATGGTCATTTTGGTCAGCCACCCAGGACACTAAACGCGTTTGTCCATCATGGGAAACCGTGGTATCCAATAACCGAAGCAGGGAATGCCCTCCCACAAGGTCTAGATCTCCTCCATGGGGATGGTCCGCAGGCAGAACTAAGTGGGATTCGGGAATGCCTTCCCAATCGAGTTGCAAGCGAGCCAAATTCGTTTGCTTGATCTGGATCCATAGTCGAAGCCTGGCCAAACCGTCTTCTAACCGACTATGGTATTGTGCGACGATCACGAAGAGGATTATCCAGGCGGCGAACACCCAGTTTCCCGTGACGAACCATTCATGGTTGTACAACAACGCACATACAACAATGGCCGAGAGCACAATCCCCATGCGCACGCGACTAAACGTGGCGCTTCGTTTTTTACCCAGCTCGAGCATTCGAGTGCCACGATCGATTCCACGAACCATGGCCTGCTCACGCCGTTCCTTGTGATGACTGGTATCCATCATTTCGACCGCGGACGATACGTGGTACATTGAAAATCGTCAACGTTCATGAATCACCATACCATTGACATTCTTATTTTGGCGCACGTCGATCCCAATGAGCTGACCGGGTTGATCAATCAACCCGGGCTCTTGGGAACGTGGACCGAGAACCAAACGATTCATGTGTACTGGGACCCGGACCATTGGTCACCGCAAGCCCAGGCCTCGATTCTTACGGCCCTGCAGACCTTAGGCATGGCTCACCCCGAAAACATGCTTTCCACCCACACTCTCCCCTCACAAGATTGGAATGCCCGTTGGGCCAGCCAGGTAAAACCGATACGAATCGGGAAACGTGTGCGGATCCGACCGAGTTGGGAGCTCGCATCGACGGACCCGCAGGACATCGATTTGATCATCGATCCTAAGCAAGCCTTTGGCACCGGACATCATGCCACCACGCAACTGTTGACCGAATGGCTCGAAGACGTGATTGAAGGTGGTGAAACCCTCTTAGACATCGGCACGGGTTCGGGCATTCTGGCGATGGTGGGCATACGATTGGGTGCCCGGAAAGCCTTGGGACTCGATTGCGATGCACAAGCGATAGAATGCGCGAAGGGTTATGCCCCCACGAATGGATTCGGGGAAGAGCTTGAATTCACAGTCGCGACTCTTGAGCAATCTTCGCCCTTCCCTTGGGACATCGTCGTCGCCAATATTGACCGTCGGACACTTTTAGAAATTGTAGGGAAACTGGACCAGTTCATTTCAAAGACCGGACACCTCTTCCTCTCCGGTCTGTTGGTGGATGATCGAAACGAAATCAGGGCCGCATTTGAAGAGAACGGATGGACGGTTCTTCAGAGTCGTATTCAGGAAGAATGGTTGGCGTTACGTCTCACTCGTTCGAATCAGTCGCAGACGGCTCCTCCGGCAAGTGTTCGAGATACTCAATCAGCACATGATAGGTGAGCTTGCGGACACGAGACTTCGTGGCGGGTTCGCCATCAAGATTCCGCTTTAACCACACGGTGTCCTCCACCTCTGCATTGGCTTCGTTACAGAGCATCCACATTTGGTGAAGAAATTCGACTGACAGCCCAACTTGCACTCCTTCCGATTCAATTCGATCATCTAAAATCGCCAGTAGATCCGAAATGGCCTGATCTGAACGGTACGCCTGAGAAGCATAGCCAAACGATTGCATCGTGGCTTCATCCTGTTTGGCTTGTTCGACTAAATCGTGCATATATTCCTTGAGCAGTCCAATTTGTCTACCAGAAAGGCGCATAGGACCCCTTAGTCTTTGTTCCGACTTAGGACCTGAGAGAAAGTAACTTGGACATCTCGCATCCAATCTTCGGGCCGTCTTTGAACAGGCCTCAATCGAAACACCCTCAACATAGCTGTGCTATGCCTCGGGTTTTTCTCAATCGTTCCGTCCAAGTCCGACCCAAATCTTGGCGCGATATTGTCCAAGTTATTTTCTCTCAGGTCCTAAGAATCGCCCGAACCGGCGCTCCTTCCACCCCTTCCAACCGTAGAGGAAACCCGGAAAACCAATAGGAGCCTTCTTCAATGTCTACAAGGTTCAGACACACAAACACGGGGATATTGGCCTGAGCCACAACGGTGTGGGCGGGGAAGGTTTCCGGAGATGTCAACGCGTCAAGACTATAGTAATCCCATCCAATGGAAAGAGGGTGTAGTTCGCATAAATACGCCGCGGCCTCGGCGGATAACGTACAGTACTCTTTTGAAAATGTTTTCTGGTGCAATAAGGACCCATTATCGGTCTTCAAAAGAATATGATGCTGCTGAGGAATCGAGAGCCCTTCCATATCAGCTTTTTCAATTAACTGTTTGCCCTGCTGACGTATTACCAAGGCCGGGCCGTAAAAGCACTCCAAGGCCAAGTCTTCCAACAACGTTCCGTGAGCCAAAAAATGAGCCGGCGCATCAACGTGCGTGCCGACATGACACCCCAGGGAAAAAGTTGAAGCGGTGAGGGAATCGCCTTGCTCAAGATCCGACACACGTCGGATTATTGGAGGAGAATCTCCCGGATACACCAACGTGTGTTCGGATAGAGGAAGGGTGATATCAAACAGTTGTCGCGAGGAACATTCCACAAGTGGAAAACTACCACATCTCGACTTGGCAGGAAACAGCTACTCTTATTAGCCCGTACCCCACAACGCGGCCAAACGCGAATCTCGGCCACAGGCCAGGCGGTAAAATTTATACCGGAGCGGATTGGTCTGATAATAGTTTTGGTGAAAGTCCTCTGCCGGATAGAAGGTTGTACCTTGGGTAATTTCAATGACAATAGGTTCGGGAAAGGTCTTGGTTTTTTCGATGTGCGTTCTTGAGGCCTCCGCCAACTGCTGTTGTTCTTCAGTGTGATAAAAAATCTCAGGCCGATACTGATTCCCGTGATCACAAAACTGCGCATCCGGGGTAGTCGGATCAACATTCCGCCAATACACGTTCAATAACTCTTCGTACGTGACCTTTGTCGGATCATATTCAATTTGCACGGCTTCGGTATGACCCGTTCCACCTGCGGAGACTTCGGATCCGCGTGCACGGCCGACGCTGATTGCTGCAGCAACAACTGCATTAACCCAATGATGTGCGGAATGATCTAATAGGAAACTGCAACAACATTGTCGAGTGTGATCAGGTTTAGTCATGGTGGATATTCGCGGACCGCGCTGGCCCATACCAGAGCTGCGGAAGCGATGGAACTGGGCGCATGAAACGAGAGACTACTGATGACTCCTCCGGCTCCAAG
>JADFRB010000215.1 GCA_022561525.1 Nitrospinota bacterium | reverse complement strand
TTGCTGGGGGAGGGAATATCTCCCTCTAAGTGGATGATTGCTCGACCGCTATCTGCATCAATTCTGGGAACAGCTGAAAGGAGGGCTTGTGTATAGGGATGCTGAGGCTCGTGCAGTACCTTAGCCACGGAACCATATTCCACGATACGGCCTAAGTACATGACCGCGATTTCATCAGCAAAATACGCAACCACTGAAATATTGTGCGTGATGAAGAGATAGGTCAGTCCCAGTGTACGCTGCAGATCTTTCAACAAGTTCAGTATCTGAGCCTGAACCGACACATCCAGGGCACTGGTGGGCTCATCGCAGACAATCAGTTTTGGGTTGACGGCCAGGGCACGTGCGATGGCTATCCGTTGCCGTTGCCCCCCGGAGAACTCATGTGGATATCGCTTTTTCATTTCAGGATGCAGCCCAACCTGCCGTAGCAACTCTTCCACTTTTTTGTTGCATTCTTCACGGCCAACTCCTTGGGTCACGAGTCCTTCGGCAATGATATCGTTTACCAGCATACGAGGATTCATTGATGAAAACGGGTCTTGGAAAATAATTTGCATGTCCTTCCGACGGGCACGTAGGCGCCTGCTATCCAGTGAGGTCAGATCACTTCCCTCAAAGTTCACCCTTCCGGATGTGGGGCGAATCAGTTGTAGGATCCCCTTCCCCATCGTCGTCTTGCCGCATCCTGACTCACCTACCAGCGCCAACGTGCGGCCAACCGGTATCTGAAGACTGACACCATCTACGGCTCGCACATATCCCACCGTCCGCTTGAATAGACCCTTTTGGATCGGAAAGTGAACTTTCAATTCATGGACATCAAGGAGGATTGTCTCGGAGGTGGGTGTGTGAACATCGCGGGAAGGAGTGACGACAGTGCCGGAATCAGTACTTTGTACATCCTGTTCTTGGCCATCATACAGAAAGCATCGGACACCGCTATGGTGTTCCATTTCCTTCCATTGAGGTACAGCTTCCCGGCAATGATCAAACACATGATCGCAGCGATCGGCAAATCGACAATGAGTAAATTTTTGGTGAAGTGTGGGGACAAACCCCCGAATGACACTGAGAGTGTGATTGCGTTTTTCATAGGTGGGTAAGGACTGAAAGAGCGCTTGACTATACGGATGCCTGGGCCGATTAAAGAAGTCCTGTTTCGGGGACTGTTCCACAATTTGCCCGGCATACATGACGGCAACCCGATCCGCCATTTCGGCTACGACACCAAGATCGTGGGTGATGAGCAAGATGCTCATGCCTGTTTCTTGTTGCAACGACTTGAGCAGAGACAGAATCTGAGCCTGGATGGTCACATCCAACGCTGTGGTAGGCTCATCGGCGATCAGAAGCTCAGGCTTAGCCGCCAACGCCATCGCAATCATGACTCGTTGCTTCATCCCGCCGGACAGTTGATGTGGATATTCCTGCAATCGGCGTGGGGCATCCGGTATTCTCACCTGGTCTAGCAATTCAATCGTGCGCTTCTGTTGTTCGTGACCCTTCATATTGAGATGAAGTTTCAGGGATTCACCGATCTGGCTACCGATAGTCATGACTGGATTGAGCGAAGTCATGGGTTCTTGGAAAATCATCGCCATGCGTCTACCTCGTATGGAGCGCATTTCCATTTCAGGAAGAGCGAGAATATCGAGATTCTCGAGTCTTACGTGCCCCTCGACTATGCGTCCAGCGGGTTCTGGGACCAATCGCATCAGCGACAAGGCCGTCATGGACTTTCCACACCCCGATTCACCAACCAACGCGAAGGTTTCGCCCCGACCAATTGTAAAATTGGTATTGTCGACAGCCCGAACCTGTTGGTCCCCTGAACCGAACACGGTTGTCAGGCGCTCGACATGAAGTAAAGGAGCGGTACTCATCCTTGATGTTCCCTGAGACGCGGGTCAAAGGCATCCCGAACAGCATCGGCAAAGAGATTCGCGCTGAGCACGAGCAGGAACATGAAGAAAAATGACGCGAACAGAGACCACCACACAATGGGCTCGCGAGCCATTTCAAGACGGGCGCTGTTGATCATATTACCCCAGCTGTACGTAGTGGGATCGACTCCGATATTGAGATAGGACAGGACCGCTTCGGCCAACACAAGACCGCTGAAATCCATTGCGATCGCAATGAGCACAATATGCATGACGTTAGGCAGGACATGACGAAAAATGATCGTGAAGTGCGTCACCCCCAACGCCGTGGCCGCCTGGACATATTCCAATTCGCTTAACTTCAGGGTCTCGGCCCGTAGCAATCGGCATAACCCTGTCCAACTCGTGACGCCCAAGATGACACACAAAAATAACAGACGAAAATCAGCACGCTCCACGCCCGTGCCGAACATTCCCGGATGCGTTTCCATATAGACCAACATCATGAGGACCGCTGACGCGATCAACAACACACCGGGAATGGAATTCAACGTGGTATAGATATACTGGATGACATCGTCGATCCAGCCTTTGAAAAATCCAGCCATGATCCCGAGCAGGATGGCAAAAGGGAGCATCACCAAAGTGGTGAGTGTCCCAATGAGGAGGCCGGTTCTGATGCTTTTGAGCGACTGATACAGGACATCCTCACCCACTTTGTCAGTGCCAAACACATGATAGGAGCCCGCCGTGTTCCACAGGACACCCATAAAAATCGTGAGACCCAGAAGCGTGCCGAACAGACTCCGCCATGGAAGATCGCGCTGGCCTTTGACCATGGTCACGAACACGGTGCTCAATGTTTCCTTACAACGAATCGAGAGAGTCCCTGCCACGAGGAGAACAATGGCAATGGCACCCCCTACTCCCGTGGCAATGCCAATGACGATGCGTTGCAGGATATCATCTGCATGTTCGCGCTCTGGGTCATTAAGGTGCCCACCACCATATTGAAGTCTTGGAAATTCCCGTCGTTTCGCCCCGCTGCTATCCTCGATCGTTTCCTTCATATATAAATGCACGGCAAACGGAGCGGAATATGTCTTTTCACCTCTGTCACGTAATGTCTTGAGAACGACATCTAACCCACTCCAGATCTGAGCGGCATATTGGGGCTTTCCTTGTGCATCTTCCCCAATACGAGGCTTGTAATGAATCGAGTCAGCCAGACCAATCAGAAGATAGATCCCCAACACCAGTAACGCACTCATTCCCAATGGTTTCCTCAGCACCTGCCGCCAGGGGGCAAGCAAATGCTCACGTGATCGGGTATACCATCCCACGCCTATGACTGCGCCGACCAGGAGATAAATCAGCGCGTCAGTCCACAGCAACACGAAGTCAACATCGGGAAAGGTCGAGAGCATTACTGTAATCGCACCCTGGGATCAACGAAGGTGTAGGAAATATCCGTGAGAACGAGCCCTACGATATACAGGACAGAACCAAGGAACACCATGGCACGGACAATGGCAAAATCCTGTTGATTAATGGCATCGATGGTATAGCTACCAAGACCAGGGATACCAAAGAACGACTCGAGAATCAGGCTACCCATAAACAACAACGGCAGGGCCGCCACAATCCCGGTCAGGATGGGGATGAGCGCATTCTGTAACACATGGCGGAACAGGACCACGGATTCGGACAAACCTTTTGCTCGGGCAGTTCGCACGAAGTCCTTATTGATTTCCTCCAGAAAGAACGTGCGATACCAACGGGTGAGCGCGCCAATTCCCGCGATGACTCCGATGATGACCGGTAAAAGAAGGAACTTGGTGGCATTCAATCCGGTGTCATATCCTGAGATGGGGACCAGATGCAAAAATTTGCCAATCAAAAATTGGCCGCCAATATAATAAAACAAGGCAGAGATTGACATCATCATGACGCAAAACACCACCCCCCACAGATCGATATAGCTCCCACGAAAGAATGAGAGCAGCAGTGCAAACGAGATGTTCACCATGAGGGCAATCATGAGGGAAGGCACGGCAATGGCGAGACTTGGCCACATCCGCTGGCTGATATCATAAGAAATATCACGTCCGTTATCCGACACACCAAAATCAAATACGAACAGCTTGACTGACTTGTGAAAGAAGACGGTCTCGGTCAACGTTGCGAGTCCAGACTCTTCATAGTTGATGATCAATGGTTTGTCGTATCCATGCTGAGATTTCCACTTTTCAATGCCTGCGTCCGTCACATGCCGAATACCAAGGTGAAGACGCGCCATATTGTCTGGAGGATTGACAACAAAGAACAAGGTAAACGTAATCAAGTTGACCCCGATAAGAATCGGGATGGCATACATCACTCGACGGATCACATAGGCAATCATCCCTGCACTCCTGTTTGTGGGCGGGCACGTTGGCGTCGACGGAAACTGACTACTGCCGGGATCAGACTCGCGACCAAGACGGCGGTCCCGCCCCAAAGGGGCCATGTAATAGGTTGATTCCAGCTTCTCCGCTTTTCCATGCGCAACGACGGGTCAATGCGTTTGTATTTCAGCGTGTTATTCGCCATCAGGTTTGGCTTGGAGTTGAAGAACCAGTCGTGATAGAGACTAAAACTCTTGGGGTGGATTCCCCAAAGCCAGGGGGAATCCACCCTCAGGATTTTGACCATTTGGTCGACAATGGCTTGCCGAGTCGGACTATTATCCATATTTTTCATCTTCTCAAAGAGGTCATCGAACTTCT
>JADFRB010000214.1 GCA_022561525.1 Nitrospinota bacterium | reverse complement strand
TCGTAAAGCCTCTCTGGCCTTCCGTTTCACGCTTCACGCTTCACGCTTTTTTCCACCAGCAATGAGCAACCAGCAACCAGCGACGATTAACTAGCCATGCCCTCCTCTGTCACCTCTGATAAACGGTCTACATCTCGTCGGCCATCCGCGTCTACTCCCAAACCAAAGCCCCAATCCAAACCTGTTCGCCGACGGTCGGCTCCTCCCACCCGTGTGGCCATCATTGGAGGGGGTAGGGGTGGAAGAGCCTTGATGGAAATTTTTGCCCAAGATCCGTTGGCTCGTATCGTCGGTTTGGCTGAAACCAAAACCCGAAGCTCAGGCACGAAGTTAGCCAAACTGTTTGGCGTGCCGGTCACCCGGGACTATCGTGAGTTGCTCAAGCGCAAAGATGTGGATTTAATCATCGATGTGACGGGCAATGTGGAAGTGGGGCAAGCCTTGCAGAGGGTCAGGCGGCCAAAGTTAGCGATCATCGGAGGGGCGAGCGCCAAATTCATGTGGCAACTCATTGAAGCGCGAATTCGGGCCACGACGGAAATTGAACACACACTGACTCGGTATCAATCGTTGTTTCGGCGGTTTGTCAAAGAGGAAACCAAACGGGCCGTTCATGAAGAGCGCACGCGCATTGCTGCTGATATTCATGACGGCTTGGTACAAACATTAGTCGGGGTCAATTTTAAAATGGAACTGTGCGCCGAGATTGTCCAGCAGGATCCAATGAAATGCTCGAATTTGATGCGGGAAGCCAAAACCCAGTTGAAGCATGGGATTCAGGAAACACGGCAGGTCGTGTTTAACTTGCGTCCCGGTCAGGAAGAAAAGCTCGATTTATTTTCCGCGTTATCGAACTTTTTGAAAACCTTTAAAGAGCAACAGCAGGTACAAGTGGAGTTTGACTATCAGGGGGATGATTCGGCATTACTATCCAAGACCAAGGTGTTTCTCTTTCGAATTGTTCAGGAGGCGTTGTACAATACCGCCAAACATGCCAAGGCTGCTCGGGTGTTTGTGCACATTGTTGTGAATCGTGATATGCTCACAGCCTCGATTCGTGACGATGGGGTGGGTTTCGATGTGCAGGCGGTATCGCGCGATCCGGACAAGTGGGATCATTTTGGGCTTCCAGGCATGAAAGAGCGAGCCAAGCTTCTCGGAGGGGAAACGCGGCTGCAATCCAGCAAAGGGCGCGGTACCACCGTGACGGTTCGTATTCCTGTCGGCAAAAAGGATGTGGTTCGGAATGGCCAAAAAAATTAGGGTCTTGATCACTGACGATCATCGTGTCGTGCGCGAAGGCTTGTCAGCCATCCTTGATACGAAAGAAGAAATTGAAATTGTGGGCGAAGCCAGTGATGGTGGCGAGGCCGTGGAAAAAGCCCGGGAATTATTGCCAGACGTGATTGTGATGGATGTGAGCATGCCGGGTATGAACGGCGTGGAAGCCACACGGATCATTAAAAAGGAACTGCCACAAATCGGGATCATTGCCCTGACCATGTATGACGATCAACGATATATTTTTGACCTCGTGCGGGCTGGGGCCACCGGATATTTGTTCAAAGATTCGGATTCAACCGAAATCTTGGCTGCCATTCGTGCGGTTTCAAAAGGCGAATCGCTGATCCATCCCTCGGTTGCCAGCAAAATTTTAGCAGAATTTACTTTGCTCGCCGAAGGCAAAGGTAAAAGGAAGTCCTCACTCGAACACGATCTGACCGAGCGAGAGATCACGGTCCTTCGGTTAGTCGCGGACGGAAAAACCAACAAAGAGATTGCGAATGTTCTTGATCTCAGCGAGAAAACCATCAAAAATCACGTCCGAAATATCTTCCATAAACTCCATGTCTACGATCGAACCCAAGCCGCGATCTTGGCGATCCGCAAGGGGATTATTGAGTTGGAGCCGTATCCCTAAATCGTCGCTCGTTGCATGTCGCTCGTGAATCATTTCGTCGTTCGTATCTCGTATTTCTTTTCACGCCCCTTCCCTCATACCCGCAGGGTTTAACCTAAGGGCCTGTTGAATATTGCACTCCAACAGCTAATAAAAGCTCCAAATGAGCCACGCATCGTCAGTGGGAGGGAATGTTCAAAAAAGCATGCCCTGAGTCTTTCCGAAGGGTCTATCCAGCAAGGCCGCAGCCATTTTGATGAGCGGAGCGTACTCACAGTACGTGAGCACGGCAAAAGGGCGAGAACGCCGCTGGCGGCTTTTTTCAACATTCCCCCTAAGGAATGGCTGTCAACTGCCGTTTCTAGGTTCCACCCAGTATCTATCTTTTCCCCCGCCTGCCAACCCCCCAGAGGAATCCTCGCTCACAACCGGCGGGGATAACGGTTAGGGTCCATCACGAAATACGAGATGCGAACGACGGTTTTTCACCCTCACCCTGTCCATTGAACCCTCTCATTCCTCTTTCGGTAACGATAGTGATCCACAGGGTCGTAGCCCAACCTTCAAGAACTGCAATCAGCTTAAGCAGTTCTCAAAAATTGCCGATAAATCTATATGAAACTACTTCAAAGTGGTGTGATGTGTGGTCCCCAGCCACAAGAAAAAAAACGTTGCTCATCGCTGGTCACTAAGGATTTCTTTTTCTTCACAAGCAACTAGGGACAAACTGGAAGCTAGCCGATCATGAGCCAAGCAGAAAATATAGAGACCACCGGACGGATGCCCCGTTCTTTGATTTGGGCAATGCTGGTGATATGCGTGTCACCGTTCCTGCTCAATCTAGTGGGTGTTGATTTTGGTTCTTCAAAACCCGGTTTCCCCTGGGCGGACGTACCCACGATGGCGTCGCATGAGAAGATCGATGCCATGTTTTATACCCTCTCCGGGAGCTTCACCCACACGCTCTTAGAATGGACAGCGTTTCTCACGGCCATTTTTACGCTGTTCTTGGCCTTCCTGCATTTCTCCATCAAGCGGGATATCGCCACCCCGATCATCGGAGTCGCCTTGTTTTGCGCAGGGGTGATGGATGCGTTTCATACACTGGCCGCGGATCGACTCATTGAATCAGTCGCCGATAATCGCAATCTCATCCCCTTCACCTGGGCCATCTCCAGGATCTTTAATGCGCTCATTCTTATCATTGGAGTGAGCATCTTTATGGCCAAAGGTATCCGCACCCTCAAAGGAGATCTCCGCTTCGTCTTGGGGATTAGCGGGGTGTTTCTCGTCTTGGCCTATACCATTATTAGCTACTGCGCCAACAGCGCCTCACTGCCTCAAACCATGTATCCCGATTCCTTCATCACGCGACCCTACGATGTGGTGCCGTTGGTTCTCTTTGCCATTGCAGGCCTCACGCTCTTCCGATGGTTTTACAAACAACAGCCCGGGATCTTTACTCATGCGCTGCTTCTGGCCATGGTTCCCGAAGTGGTCGTAGAACTGCATATGGCCTTCGGTTCAACAGCCCTATTCGATAACCATTTCAACATCGCACATTTCATCAAAATTTTGGCGTATCTGGTGCCCTTCCTCGGGCTGGCCCTGGATTATCGCTGGACCTACCAAAAGTTAGAACGAGAAATGGCCAACCGGGAAAAGGCGGAAGAAGAACGAGCGGTGCTTCATAATCAACTCGTGGATACATCACGCCGAGTCGGGAGGGCCGATGTGGCAACAGGCGTGCTTCACAATGTGGGGAATGTCCTTAACAGCGTCAATGTAGCGGCAGGGGTCGTGGCGGACACCGTCCGCCGTTCGTCGGTCGATAAAATTAGCCGGACAGCCGGAATGATTCAGGAACATCTGCACGATGTGGGCAATTATCTGACTCAGGATCCTAAGGGCCAGCAAATCCCTGAGTACCTCAACAAACTTGGGAAACAACTGACTCAAGACCAGGAGGTGGTGCTAGGGGAACTCAAAGAGCTCGTGAAAAACATCGAACACATCAAAGAAATTATCAGCGTGCAGCAAACCGTTGCGAAATCGAGTTCCATGGCAGAGCCGGTCGTGCTGGAGGAATTGTTCCAACAAGCATTGAGCGTGAATCAAACATCTCTGGATAAATTTCAGGTCAAAATCACCAAAGACTATATGACGATTCCAGAAATCATTGTGGATAAGCATCAAGTCTTACAGGTGCTGGTGAATTTGATCAGCAATGCCAAGCACGCGATGAAAAACGTGTCAGACCGCCCACGCGTGCTCACGGTCCGCATTATGGAGTTCGAGGAAAAAGATCAAGAGTGGGTCAAGCTTGAAGTGAGTGACACGGGTGAGGGGATTTCCCCAGAAAATATGAAGCGAATGTTCACGCAAGGATTCACCACGAAAAAAGACGGCCATGGGTTTGGGCTGCATAGTGGATCACTCAGCGCCAAGCTGATGGGAGGTTCGCTGACGGTACACAGTGACGGAGAACATCAAGGCGCGACCTTTACCCTGATGCTACCCGCGAAGCGAAGCGAAGTGGGTGTTGGATAAAACGGGAAGCGTGAAACGTCATGAATGAAAAGAAATGCCTGGACAAAATGGCTAACCCGTCATCCCCGCAAGTTGTGAGCGGGGATCCATCCGGGGCTTAGGCAGACGGAGATAAGGGCACCTCTAAAAACCAGGCATTTTTTGTGAGGGCAAGGAAGCCGCGCGCGGAAAACCGGAGTGTATGGGCGAATACATGAGGATGTGAGCACGCGGC
>JADFRB010000213.1 GCA_022561525.1 Nitrospinota bacterium | reverse complement strand
CAAGGTTCTTAGTTGGATTTCCTCCAGCAACGCTCAGAATAAACGGGCGCTTTCCTTTTTCATTTCCTTGATTATCCCCAATAGGCTTAAATTTCTCCAAATCTACTCCAGGGTATACAACGGAAATTCGTTCCGGTGGTACCCCCAACCGTTCGATAAGATCCTTACGAGAGCACTGAGAAATAGTCAGAATTTGATCAGCTTGTTTACAGCGATCGGGCACAACCATTCGATGGATCCACCGGTTCATATTCCAACTTCTTGAAGAAAGAGGAAAAAGAAGGGGTTTAACATCATGGATGGTCACCAGAAACTTCCCTCGTTTCCAAATCACCGAAGAATCATGTGGAAAATGAAGAATGTCATAAGGCCCGACTAACAAAGGAGCTAACTGCTCCCAAAGACGTCGCTTAAAAAGAGGAAACCGAATAACGCGGTAATGAAAGTTGGGGCGATCGGAGAAATTAATTCTCCCATCGGGTATCAAAATCTCATACTGGTTTTTTGAATCGACACGCCCAAGTGCATCAATGAGTCCCCAGCAATACCGTGCCAGCCCCACGTTGAAATCTTTTAAATGCCATGCAGCGATAACGATCTTCATAATTTCTTAAAGGTTTCAAGTCCTTTCCCGGACGTCACCCTTCTTTGTGGCCTCTACAATCAGATTCTCGCCAAAAAGAACTGGGTCGGACAGGAGCGTCTTTCTGACCTCGCCCACCAACGGATGTGTGGCACCAGGTTTCTTCCCCTTACTGAGCATGATGAAACGGAGCAGCCTATACAGGGGGGACCTCCTCTTGTAGAGCCGATTGGCATGAACACTCACCACACGAAATCCCCATTGGCTCAGGACATAACGGAGCTCCAGAAATCCAATTGGATTGATGTGGGCAATTGGTCTCTCTAAATCGGTTTCAAGGTCGATTTCGATCATATAATGAAACTGGTTGGGGTATCCCCGGAGAAGATTGCTTAAGCGAGAACGAATGGAAAGGGTATTTGGCGTACTAATGTAGAATTTTCCTCCGACCCGAAGAATACGATTGGCCTCACGAGCAAGCAGGTGAGGATTCTCAATATGCTCGATTCCTTCTATGCATGCTATCGCATCAAATTCATTATCCCTGAAAGGGAGAACATGATTAAGGTCTACCCGAAGGCAGGAGCCGCCTCGAACTAAAAATGCTTCCGGATTCAGATCAGCCGAAACGATATCCAGCCCTCGGTCGAGTAACATCTGGGTTAAGGAACCCGTTCCACACGGTAAATCCAGCACCCGTTTCTGGCAGTGGTGTAAAATCAGATCTGCGACTATTTTTCTGATTAACAGAACGGTATTGGGTCCACGGTGGTTGGGATGGACCCAATCAAATTGGATTTCCGGCTGGGTATTGGATCCACGTTCTTTTGGGGTGCTTGTCTCACAATCCATGATCTTTTTCATAGCCCAGACTTTATATTTTTGAAGACCAAGTTTGCCTTTCCCCAAGGACACCACATAATTCCTTACGAAAAAGTCGAGTCAACGAAGGGCAAAAACATTTTGAATCCCCCCTTCTCAAGGCTTCAATTCCTCAATCTTCTAGCCTGAAGCACTTTTCCGCAAGAAGGAAATCTCTCCCTAGGACCGAACAGCATAAGCGGTCATTTCACTTCCATACCCCAAATGACCAGCAACCAAAGTGAGGGGCCTAATTATCAAACGCTCCAAGAATTTTTGACCTCGAATCCTTCCATGCCATACCTGGTTGGCATATCGGTGTAAACTTGCCATAAAAAATAAACTGCCTTTTCCAGTTCGCAACCTTGTAACCCTGAAGCCTGCTTTGGCCAACACCTCCACCAGGGAATTATTATCGAAATGATATAGGTGCCTGGGCAACTCCCAGGGGTACCACCACCGCCCAAACAAACGAGATTCAAAACTGCCGGCATTGGGAACGGTAATGACTACCATGCCTCCAGATTTTAGTAATCGTCTCGCAACCACGAGGGTCTCCACGGGATTGAACATATGCTCCAAGGAATGACTGAAGAGAATGACATCGAATGACCCTTCCTCAAACGAACTATCCTCTAGTTTGCCAGCGTGAATACGGTCCCCAAACCACTTTCGAGCATGGGCAACAGCCACTTCACTAAGTTCAACACCGTAAACATTCCATCCAAGCATTTGAAACACCCCAAGATTCACCCCAGGTCCACAGCCAACATCAAGCAAACGACCCTCACCAATATAGGGTACTACATCTTTTCCCCGAATAACTCGTTGGGCCCATTCTGGAAAAAGGAAAAATTTTCTTATTTTTTTTAAGATAGGGCTGTTTAGCTCCGAAGGATACCCGAAATATTCCTCTAGCAACCATCGCTTAATTTTTCCTGCCACTCCCTTGGCATGTCGTTGCCGAAGGATAGGGGAATCCTGGTTTAGAACGGGAAAATACTCCTTGGGGTAATATTGACCAATTTCTGATTCTGTTGGTCGAGGGTTAAGGTAGAGGAGTTGACAGCGTTCACATCGAACTACCGAAAATTCTTGGTCCGATGTTCCATGCGATAAATCACGTTGGTAAAAGGCAATATGATTCTGATCCGACCCACAAAGGTTACATGCTACGGCTTCCATAGATCACCCACCCACTTGGGCTGATTTGATCAAGGTGCAATGTCCCATTCAAACAGAATTCTGGTCCCCCTACTCTTATGCTTTTTTAAGTCCAAACCTTTAATATCAGCCGACTCTAATAGTCGATTAAGCACCAAAACCGATGGAAGTTTAATAGGCCCTCGCCATTCTGAGCAGACACCTCAAAGCCGTTTTCCAGCTCTTTGCCTCACCTACGCTCAAGACAAACCCTTCCCTAAGACTCAAGAACCCACTTAACCGATCCCCGTCCCGTATCTGCTGTTTGCCTAGATCAGAAAGATAGGAGGCTCGCTCTCGGAGCAAATAGCGCCTTTTCTCTCGTTCCCAACCAAACCGTTCAAGGAGGGTTGAAATAAGAATGGCCCGATGCTCTAGTCCGATGGCAGCCGATTTCTTTTTTCCAGCGCGATGAAAAGTAAGTGGCTCAGGGATGCCCGCGATGTCGCAATCGCCCGCAACCCGGGCCCAAAGTTCGTGATCATCAAGTCCGGCTGAATGGAAGCGTTCATCAAAAAATCCCACTTTATCGAATACCGAGCGACGTATCATGGCTGCAGAAGGAGTCGGGACGTACCCATGCACAAAAAGCCGGGCAAAGTTTTCATTTGGATTGAACCCGCGACCAATCTCTCCTGTCAGGCAACCATTCCGATCAATATGCGCGACATCCGTCACAACCATTCCAATCGCAGGATGTCTTTCCAAAAAACGAACTTGTTTTTCGAGCTTTGTTGGAGCCCAGAGATCATCATGGTCAAGAAGCGCTATGAAACGCCCATTCGCCAACCTAATTCCACGATTTCTGGCCTTGGCAACACCTCCGTTCTCAAAATGGCGGTAATGTACCTTGTGCCCGAATGTTTTCACGATGTCGGCTGAGCCGTCGGTAGAGCCATCATCCACCAGGATGATTTCCCTATCTTGATAGGTCTGTGCAACCGCACTTTCAATGGTGCGACCAATGACCTCTTTACCATTAAACAATGGGATGATTACACTAACCGTTGGCCCGGTAATTTTTGCCATATCCTCATTAAAATGTCGAATCCAGGCTGAAAAGAATTAGCTCTTGGATTATCACCAAGACCACCTGTCGGGGTTTCTTTTTATTACGGTTTCACGGTTTCGAGCACCACCGTCATCTCTTCACACACATTCCAAAGATAACGGCGGAAACGCTTTTGGAAATAGGAAGGGAAAAACTTGAAAGGCTTTCGCATATTGTATTCAATTGAAACGGTCCGGAAATTGGTCTTTAGTCCATAGTAGTTAGGAGATTTGAAATACTCGAAGGATTCTTCAGTCATGAACCGCACATGGGTGGGATCAACAAAAGCCTTACGTGATGCGTAATACGGTGTCTTGATAAAAATTTTTGCCCGTGGCGCGCAAACTCGGTAAAGCTCCTCCATAAAGGAATTTAAATCATGTAGGTGCTCAATTGAATGAATTGAATAAGCTCCAACCACAGTCCCGTCCCGAAAGGGTAATGCCTTCTCGAAGTCACAGACCACATTGACTCCAGGAAGAGCCCTTCGGTCAATCCCCACGGTTCCCGACCTCTTGTGGGAACCGCAACCAATGTCCAGAATTATCTCCATTTTGCCATAGCCCGAATCATCCGGGTATACCCTCGAACCCGAAATGGGTCTTTCTTAACAGCATGACAATAATGGTTGAGAGCCTCTGCCGTCCGCCCTAAATCTTCTGCGGTTTTCCCAAGACGGAGAAAATAATTTGCCCATTCTCGGTCCAAGGCAGCTCGTTGTCCTTTTGTCAAGGATGGCATTTGTTCTAACCCCGATAAAAACATTTTCCTGCTCACCAAAACTTTCTCTCTATGGGTTATTTCATCATAAAACATATCCCGGTATCCATGACCCTGCTGCAGTTTTCGGACAAGTACACGATCAACACACTCAAACTTCGTTACCGTATAGAGCCGAATCGTCAAATCTGAATCCTCAGAGCCATAGAGATCAGGGTTCAATCGACCAACACTCCTCATCACGTCTCGGCGAACAA
>JADFRB010000212.1 GCA_022561525.1 Nitrospinota bacterium | reverse complement strand
GGAATGTTCAAAAAAGCATGCCCTGAGTCTTTCCGAAGGGTCTATCCAGCAAGGCCGCAGCCCTTTTGACGCGCGGAGCGTACTCATAGTACGTGAGCACGGCAAAAGGGCGAGAACGCCGCTGGCGACTTTTTTCAACATTCCCAGAAATTGTGACAATCTGTTGACGAATCTGTCGGTAGTTGTGTCAAAATGGTGACTCTCTATAGATGATGTCACGGTATTATGAGTAAACACAAAAAACCTCGTCCCTCTCCTCAAGCAGAGTCAGCCGACTTAGGATCGCTGACCCAACACCTTCGTCGATTACAGCAGCAACTTCAGGAGCTGGCTCTGTCTCCCAAAGGCTTGTCATCCACTCAAGCTCAGGGGCTTGCTCTAGAGCTTGAAGCCGTCACCCACTCCTTCCAAAGTTTGGATGGAGCACAGCCGGTTTCAACGGTAGTCGGTGAAGCCTTACCCGGCTCGGCCCCTGTTTCTCAAGAACAGGGGAAAGCACACCATCCTGAGGCCCTCTCTCAGCTCGATTACCATTTTGTCACGAATGCTCAGGGACTTATTCAACTTGCGGATCAATCGGCGGGACAATTACTTGAGCGGCCTCCGAATAACATCATTGGTCAAAACCTCCTGGAATTGCTTGCTCCGGATGATCGATTTGTCCTTCAACAGCACCTTCGGAAGCTTGAAGATGGGGAACCGGGTCTTGAATGGGAAATGTCTCTGGCCCCTTTGAGAAAGAATCCGTTTGCCGCCTTTATTACGATTTCCGCGTTGCGTGCTCCCGATGGTACCGTGACCTCGGTGCATTGGCTTGTTCGGAATCTTTCCGCGCACAAACGAGCCATGGCTAGCGATGAATTAACCCATGCGCTGGGCGAGCATGTTTTGGAAGGTCTGACCTTGCCGGAAGTTCTTTCTCATGTGTGTCACCATTTCGTGCAATTGTTTGCGTATCCCCTGGTGTGGGTGGCGTTAAAAGAGTTGGACGGGGAGATCACATTGGCGGCGCAGGCAGGGGCTCATCCCTCGTTGATGGAAAAGGTGGAGTTGGAATTGTCCTCAGCCGATGTGGCTTGTGTACAGGCCGTCCTTGCGTCCCAATCGTCACAGGCTTACCGGATGGATGAGGCCGATTGGCCTCGGGAGAGCTATGCGGAACGGTATGGATTCAAGTCAAGTTTGTCGGTACCTCTCTGCGCGCGGGGTCAGGTGTTCGGTGTGCTGACGGTTGGGGCGTCCCGTCCGGATGCGTTTGATCCCTTCACCGTGAGTTGGTTTGAAAAATTGGCGGGTCAGGTGGCGGTCAGTTTGCTGCTGGTGAAGGAGTATGAACACCTTCGAGTGCGTGGCGCAGCGATTGCCTCTGCCGAGCATGCGGTGTTTATTACTGACCCTGATGGTCGAATCGAATGGGTGAATGATGCCTACACTCGGTTGACCGGGTATGGCGCGTCTGAACTGATAGGGACGATTCCCCGGTTTCTGAAATCCGGCAAATCGCGAACGGCGATGCGGCAAGCGCATCGACGTAAAGATTTTGGAAAAGTTTGGCGTCATGAGTTAGTCGAGCATCGCAAAGATGGGCGGTCTTTTATGGTGGAGCAGGTCTTTACGCCCTTGCGAAACGACCAGGGCCAGATCACGCATTTTGTGGCCATTCATCAAGATATTACGGTTCGCAAAGAGACAGAAGCGAAGTTTGTTCATTTAGCCCACCATGATCCTCTGACGGATCTTCCGAATCGGACGATGTTTTATGATCGGCTCAAGCAAGCGCTGGCGCAGGCGCGGCGACATGGCCGTTCCGTGGGCGTGATCTTTTTGGACTTGGATCGATTTAAATCTGTGAACGACGCCTTTGGGCATGAAATTGGGGATGCGTTGCTCCGAACCGTTGCCGATCGGCTCACGCATTGTGTGCGGGCGACAGATACGGTCGCCCGACTAAGCGGCGATGAGTTTACGATGATATTGCAAGATTTGGAGCGGGGCCAGGATGCCGGCCATGTGGCGCAAAAAATATTGGATGCCTTGTCCCAGCCGTTTGAATTCAATGGCCATACCATAGTTGTCCATGCGAGTTTAGGCATTGCTCTGTATCCCTTTGATGCGACTGCTCCGGATCTTTTGATCGCCAAAGCGGATCGGGGCATGTATCGCGCAAAAGAAAAAGGGGGGAATTGCTATCAATTTGTGTCCGAGGAATTAAACGCGCAGGCCTTTGAACGGTTGATGTTAGAGAAGAGTGTGCATGCGGCGTGGGAACAGGAAGAATTTCTCCTGCATTTCCAACCGGAAGTCGATTTAAAAACGGGACAACTCCTAGGTATGGAAGCGCTGATTCGGTGGCAGCACCCGGAGTTGGGTTTGATCTTTCCCCATCAATTTCTTCCTCTGGCCGAAGAGACCAAGTTTTTCCCGTCCATTCAGGAATGGATTCTGCGAAAGGCCTGTTTACAAAGTCAGGAATGGAACACACTTGGTCTGCCCTCCGGACCTATGGCCGTCAATGTTTCCTTGAACCATCAGGATCCGCAGACCCTATTAGACATCATTCAATCGGTGCTGCGGGAAACTGGGTTTGACGCAAAGGCCCTCATTGTTGAAATTCCTCAGTCAATGGTCTTTGTGGCTCGGGAACCGGTGTCACTTCTCGTTCACGAGTTGACGACTTGGGGAATCACCTGCGTGCTCGATGACGTGTCTGATGGCCATTCCCTCTCTGGACAAGTTGAGCGCATTCCCTTTCGACGTATCAAATTAGCTTCTTCTCTTGTCTTTGATTTGCCCGGTGCCTCGGATGCCGTAGAGACGGTTCAGCAGTGCTTCGCCATTGCGAGAAAGGCCGATCTGCCCATGAGTGCCAAGGGCGTGGAGTCGGCAGCCCAAGTGACATTTTTGCGTGAACTGGGGTGCCATCATGTCCAAGGGTATTTGTGTTCGCGTCCCTTACCAGCGGATGAAATGACCACGCTTCTCCGTGGGTGGTGTGGCTCTGAATTTTAATTGGGCCTGCTCATACATAACTTGGACAAGATCGCCTTCAGATTTGGGTCTGATTTGGACGGACCGATTGAGAAAAAGCCGAGGCATAGCACTGCTAGGTTGAGGTTTTTTCCATTGAGGTGCGATCAAAGATGGCCCGAAGATTGGGATACGAGATGTCCAAGTTATGTATTAGCAGGCCCTTCGGCAATCCGTGCCTCCGTTGGATTAATGCAACGAATGTTGAAAAAATACATCAGGTCGTAACTGGGGTAGGGAACACTATGTAATTCCTGACATTTATTGTAACCAGGCCATGAATTGATAGTGAAGCGGCTTGATTGGTAGTGATTTGGCTGTTTATTTCTCTGGAGTAACACTTTTTGAGGATGGACACTGAGTTTCTCAGGGTAAATGGGATTTCTCCTGGACATCAAACAGACAACACTAGAAAATGGTCTTGATTTTGCATGGTTAATTAAAAGTATGACACCATGCATAGCTATGAGACTGGTCAAAAGCGTAAAATTATCGGGGCATAGAGAATGCGGAAATTCCAAAAGAGAGGGCGATATGAACCTGTTTATTAAATCCATTGGGGTGGCGGTGTTGGGGATTGGCTTGCTAGGGCTGACATCCGGGTGTGCAAAGAAAATGGTTCGAGGGGCATCAGGGTCGGGCCAAGGGATTGCCCTGGCCACTTTGAAAGCCTCGCCGGGTGGGCAACAGTCGAAGGCGTTGGGTGGTTTGTCAGGCCTCGATCAGGCACGTATGAGTCAAGAATTTGACCTGGATGCCGGGCAAAGGGGGGTGGCCAGGGATATGGATCTCACCAGCGCAACGGGCTTTCCCAATGGTTCTACGAGTCAAGCTATGTTGACGACTCCCGCTTCAACGTCTGCTTCTCGTTTTGACTCGCCATTTACCACCGCAGGGTTGCCATCCTCCGAATCCTTTGAAGAAAGTCATGGACTCTCCAACTCCCAGGTTGGCTATGATGATCGAGATGCTGGTGCGCTTTCTCGGCGCCTGGCTCCGCGCATGGGCGTCACGTTTTCCAACGGCCTCCGCGATATTTATTTCCAATTTGATAGTTGGCGGCTGACGGATGGATCGCGACGAATCCTGGAAGCCAATGCCGAATGGCTCAAGGCCAATGCGCATGCGCGAATCGAGATTGAGGGCCATTGCGATGAACGGGGAACGCAAGCCTACAATCTTGTGTTAGGCGAAAAACGAGCGTCAATGGTTCAACAGTATTTGTCGTTTCTCGGTGTGCCACATCATCAGTTAATCGTGACATCATTTGGAAAAGATAAACCGAAGTGTCAAGTCTTTTCCGAAACCTGTTTTCAAAAGAATCGCCGAGCCCACTTTGTATCTGATTTGAATGCGGCCGTGCATTAACCATGCTCTGATTGAACGGTAATTGAGACGCGTAGAACGTTCCTCGTCGCTGATGATTCGTATCTTGAGAACAAACGAAGTTCGAGATACGAAATACATACCCCGAGATCCGGATCAAGCAGAGCATTATGACCTTCTCAAGTCGGAGCAGTCTTTTGGCAACTCATGATAGATTTCCCCTAAAAGCACGGAAGCTATAAAAGCCTGCCCCAAACTTACTTATGTGAATAGGATTCTTGAGCCTGTCTTCTAACGCTTAGGGTAAATCGCAAATTGCCTCACGCTATTTTT
>JADFRB010000211.1 GCA_022561525.1 Nitrospinota bacterium | reverse complement strand
ACTTTTCGGCGAGGGCTGTTTGAGCGGAGCGAGTTCCCTCGCCATCTTATTCGGGGCGGAGGCGGAGGGACTCGGAGGCCACGCACGGGCGGAAATCGTTTTGGGCACTTTTGCCGAAACAAAAGTGCCTCGTCGCACGGGGGTGAAACTCGTATAAATTAGTGCTGAGCATCCACCGCTTCGGCAAGTTTGCGCAATGTTTGAGAAACTTGAACTTCCACAGTGGCACCCTCACGAAGCTGGCATAGGTCTTGTGGCAAATGGATTAATTGGGTCGCAGCATGCTCACGGGATTGAGTGAGTGGAATAGGAGAACCAAGTCGCTTTCCAGCCTCCATTACTTTGTGGATAAGCGGCTCCCCTTCTTGCGGGGCATCAACTGTCGTTATCACATCATGATCGATTCGCCCCTGTTGGCCAAACTGGCGATACACTTGTTTCGGACCTGGCCAGGTGGCCTTTCCTTCTGATTTTTTTCGTGTCGGCCTGCCCGCGTACTCTTGCAACTTGTACACACAGTCCAAATACGGGACATCCGCGGAGGCTGCCAACTTTGTGCCGATAGCGAGAAAGTCTATTGGTGCCTGAGCTGCTACCAAGGCTTGAATGGCATACTCATCCAAATGACCACTGGCGGTTATTTGCACGTCATTGAGCCCACCTTCATCTAAAATCTTTCGTACCTTGAACGCATGATCGACTAGGTCACCACTATCCAAGCGTACCCCTTTTATGGAAATACCTTTTTCTTGTACACGTGAAGCTAAGGCGACAACTTTCCTTGCTCCTTCTTCTGTGTTGTAGGTGTCGATCAACAGAACGACATTGTCCGGATGGGCGTCGGCGAAATGTTCGAAGGCTTCACTTTCGACTGTATGGGCTTGAATAAAACTATGCGCCATGGTGCCAAACACAGGCACTCCAAAAAGCGACTCAGCCAGAATCGTTGCCGAGCCTGAAAACCCTGCAAGATAACTCGCCCGGGCTGCCAGCAAACCGGCTTCTGCCCCATGAGCACGCCGTAACCCAAAATCAATGAGAGGCTTTTCTGATGACGCGAGCACACACCGTGCAGCTTTGGATGCCACCAACGTTTGATATTGCAAGAGGTTGATTAAACGAGTTTCGACCAGTTGTGCCTGTGGGAGTGGCGCAGTGATCCTCGCAATGGGCTCGTTGGCAAAAAAGATTGTGCCCTCGGGTATGGCATGAAGATCACCGGAAAATTTCCATCGCTCTAAATAGTCCACAAAGGATTGGCTGAAGAGCCCGCTTGTAGCCACCCAATCCAACTCTTCCGAAGTAAAACGGGCCTGTTCCAAAAACTCCACGAGTTGTTCAAGGCCAGCGGCCATAAAAAAACCCCGCTGAGGGGGCATCGTGCGCACAAAGAATTCAAAGACCGCGGTTTCTTCCATGCCATGCTCTAAGTAGCCTTGAAGCATGGTCAGTTGATACAGATCTGTGTGGAGAATACTGGAGCGAATGTCCGGGTTAGGCATCTTTTAGGGCACTACCAACTTTCGGGTGGATTCAGAAGTATAGAAGAGTGGAGTTGATCCCCCTCCTATGTAAGGAGGGGTAAGGGGAGGTAGAAGCAACGATGTGGAACTGGCGGGCTTCATCCTGCCTATGGTTGCCAATTGTCGCGCTCTACCCCACCTTTATCCTCCCCTTACAAAGGGGAGGAAAGTAGGACTCTTACCATCGACAACATAAGAAAGCGTTAGCATACACACAATTATCTGAAGAGCCTTGTTCAGAAAGATTTTGAGTCATTCGGTTGCTCAAGCGCTCGGCAGGGACCGAGTACGGTCATGAGGATAATCCCCTGGCGAAGATTCTGCGGGTTTTCCAAGCCTAATCGCCTTCTAATATTTTTGTGCCGACTCGTCCTGCTTCGATCAGGAGAAACGGGAGTTGGCGATTGCCCCTCCTCGCCCAGCACCAAGGTTTCTTCGGTTGGGCTTACCTCCAAGGCCGCACTTGAAGACCATTCAATCGGTGCCCCCTTGTACGGCGCCTTGTCCACCTGTTCCTTCATCCACCGGGCGCCAACAAAAAGGCCCCAGACCATCAGGGCCAGAACGAAAAAAATAATGCTTTCCATACTCATGGCTTCCGCCCGCTCGGCGGACCTTCTTCACCCCCCGCAATGGAGTCGCGCATCGCCGTATCAGCTTGAACATTCTTCATTCGATAATAATCCATTATCCCCATGTTCCCTTGACGGAATGCGTCGGCCATGGCCTTGGGAACTTCGGCTTCCGCTTCCACAACTCGTGCTCTCATTTCTTGTTCCAACGCGACAGCCATGGCACGTCGTTCCTCGGCTTTGGCTTGGGCAATTTGTTTATCCGCATCCGCTTGATCAATTTGCAGTTTGGCCCCGATGTTGATTCCAACATCAATGTCGGCAATATCAATAGACAAAATTTCAAACGCCGTTCCTGCATCCAGTCCTTTACTCAATATATACTTGGAAATTTCATCAGGGTTTTCCAACACATGCTTATGCGTTTCCGACGATCCGATCGCACTGACCATCCCTTCCCCGACTCGGGCAATCACGGTCTCTTCCCCGGCCCCTCCGACTAAGCGATCGATATTGGTCCGAACCGTGACACGAGAGACGGCAATGAGCTGGATGCCATCCTTGGCCACAGCGGTAATGCGCGGCGTCTCAATGACCTTGGGCAGGACCGACATTTTCACGGCCTCCAGCACATCCCGTCCCGCGAGGTCAATCGCCGCTGCTCGTTTAAACGAGATCGTAATATTGGCCTTATCCGCAGAGATCATGGCATTGACCACCCGCACCACGTCCCCACCAGCAAGAAAATGCGCTTCTAAATCATTGATGGAAATATCGATGCCAGCTTTTATGGCCATAATCCGTGAATTCACCACTGTTCCTGGTGGCACCCGGCGAAATCGCATACCAATCAACGTCATCAATCCCACATACGCATTGGAAGCCCATGCCGCAATCCACAGGGGAATGGGGACCAGAAATAATAAAAACGCCAGCGCCGCTAACACCACAAGAAGAAGAGCGAGCGATCCAAATACTTGTGTTTCCGCTCCCATTAGGTCTCACCCCTTTCCGGCTGTTCCGTACACGGTCGGACAACCACTCTATTTCCATCCACGTGAACCACCTCGATTAATTTCCCCGCTTGAATAAACTCTCCTTCAGACACGACATCGACTCGCTGCCCGTTGATATGGGCAATTCCCGCCGGACGAAGATCCGAGACGGCATCACCCTGTTTTCCAAGCCATTGACGATCTTTGTCAGGGGTCGATTCGTAGCCTGCTTTCGCTCCAAGCTCGGTATCAAGAACCAGCCGTTTTCCAAATGGAAGACGCGGGAAGATTCGCAAGAGAACCAGCCCAATGACAATGGCGACAAACAAAGATATGGCCACTTGACCTACTGCTTCCAACATAACCTCCCACGTGGCTCCCGTGCCAACAAGACTTAATCCCAGACCAGCCAGGAGTGCCGCAAGTCCCAGGACGCCGAAGAGGCCAAACCCGGGAATAATAAACACTTCGATACCAATCAGAATCAGACCAAGACCGACTAGCAGCACTTCCTCCAGACCAGCCAAACGAACAATCCCATGCCCCCAGAAAAACAACGCGAGACTGATAAGCCCCAGCGTACCCGGAATCCCAAACCCCGGCATTCGAATCTCGACAAAGATGCCCAAGATGCCGAGTGACATCAGCAACGAACTCACCGCGGGATTCGTGAGAAACCGAACGAGGGTTTCGGCCCACGTCTCTGAGACGTGACGAACGTCGGCATCCTCAAGGTTGAGAGACTGTAACACAAGTTCGAGGGAATTCGCTCGAAAATCCGCCACCTTGAGTTTCAGTGCTTCCTCCGTGGTCAGGGTGAGCAACTTTCCTTTGTCGATAACATCTTGAATTTCAACATCAGCGTCGACCATAGCCTCTGCGACCAAACCAGGCCGCTTGCGCATTTCTGCGGTCGCCCGAAATTCTTTGCGCATGTACGACACGGTCTTTTCCGCCACGGGTTGGGCGGGGGCACCAGGTGCTCCTATTTGAACCGGCGTGGCCGCACCAATTGTACTGCCATCAGCCATGGCTATGGTTTCAGCAGCAAGACTAATCAACGCCCCCGCCGAAATCGCCCTTTTATTAATAAAGGCCACCGTGGGAACTTTGGAGTCGAGAAGCGCATCGCGAATCAGAACCGCCGCATCGACCCGTCCACCAAATGTGTTCACTTCAAGCACCACAGCCCGAGCACCCGCTTGTTCTGCTTCGTCCAGCACTCGCTGAATGAACGGAGCCAAGCCCAAATCAATCATCCCCTCCACCGGAACAACAAACACAATAGGCCTTTGTGCCTGCACAAGCATTGTTCCCCAAAGGAAGATTGCCAATGCAACCATCAGCAACATTCTCGAATATCGCGTCTGCCAAGATTGATTGATCACGAGAATTCCTTCAGGACCTGAGAGAAAATAACTTGGACAATATCGCGCCAAGATTTGGGCCGGATTTGGATGGAACGATGGAGAAAAACCCGAGGCATAGCACAGCTATGTTGAGGGTGTTTCGATTGAGGCCCGTTCAAAGATGGCCCGAAGATTGGATGCAAAATTGTTCAAGTTATTTTCTCTCAGGTCCTAAGCCTTGGTGAGGGAAACCCGGAGGGAATGGATA
>JADFRB010000210.1 GCA_022561525.1 Nitrospinota bacterium | reverse complement strand
CGCGTCTTGGCGCGCCTGGGTTGGGCGGGTCAGACAACGGGCCTTTTTGAACAGCCCCTGGCTATTTGGTGTTCACTCAATTAATCAAATGTTATTGGTATTATAGAAATTTTGAATCTTGTTATTCCCCATCACTCTGCGATGGGGTAACCGTTGAAGTCCCCCATTTGGAAAAGGGGGTTAGGGGGATTTTCTAATCCTATTTATTCCACAGTCTCCCTGACAAAACCGTAACAGCCTGCGAGGCGCGTCCGCGCCTTTTATTCCCCGCCACATGCCGTGCCGGGACGGCAGCCATGCCGTGAGCACGCGTGAGACCACGGCATCATTGCCGTGAGCCATGATCAGGCAACTCGTCACATTCAATACCTCACGATCCTCCTAACCCCGCATAAACACGACAGAATCTTATCCTACCCTGCGCCACGTTAAAAAAAATCATCGACCGTTCGAGCTGGCATGGAAGTGGCAATAGCGCATTGCAGGTGCTGTTGAATAATTCAAAAACTTTTCAATTTTGTGACAACTTCCCAGCACCCTCAGGTGCCAGGAGGAAAAGGGGATGTTCAAAAAGGCCCGTCCAGCAAGGCCGCAGGCCCGTTGGCGCGCGGAGCGTACGTGAGTACGTGAGCACAACAACGGGTGAGAACGCCGCTGGCCTGCCTGCCATAGCCTTGGCGAAGGCTGGCGAACCCTTCGGTCAGACTCAGGGCATGCTTTTTCAACAGCCCCCCCTTCTACATTGACGAAGGCCCCAAGGTTTGCTATATAAGAATGATTCCTAACAAGGATTCCTTTGATTATTTCCCAAAACGACATTCGCACCCGTTTTAAAGCCCAGGGGCTAAAAGTCACCCCGCAGCGAGCCGCGATCTACAAGGCCCTGGCGGAGACAACCAGTCACCCGACGGCGGAAGCCTTGTTTCAACAGGTCGCCAAAGATTATCCCATGATTTCGCCGAATACGGTGTATTACACCCTCTCCACGTTAAAGAACGTTGGCCTCGTCAAGGAGGTGAATTATTGGCATGACCGAACTCGGTTTGATGCCAATGTGACCCCGCATCACCATCTGATTTGTTTAGACTGTCGTGCCATTTTTGATATCGAAGACCGATCCTTAAACCAGATTCGCCAGAAGGCGAAGATCCCCAAGGACTTTCAGGTACTGAGTCACCAGGTCGAGTTTTATGGATACTGTTCCTCATGCCAAAAGGCACAGGCTCGCCAACCATCTTCTTCATCTCGTCATAGTCATATTCAATCAACAAGGAGGAAACCATGAGCGGTCTTAAAGGAACCAAGAGCCATGACAATCTCAAGGATGCGTTTGCCGGTGAATCACAAGCCAACCGGCGCTATCTCTATTTTGCGCGCCGCGCCGATATCGAAGGCTTTCCGGATGTGGGCGGATTATTTCGCGATACGTCAGAAGCCGAAACCGGCCATGCGTTCGGCCATTTAGATTTTCTGAAAGAAGTGGGCGATCCGGCAACGGGTGAACCCATCGGCAACACCGAAGCCAATCTCAAAGCATCCATCGAAGGCGAAACCTACGAGTACACGCAAATGTATCCGGGTATGGCCAAAACCGCTCGCGAAGAAGGGTTTGAAGAATTAGCCGAGTGGTTTGAAACCTTGGCCAAAGCTGAACGCTCGCATGCGAACCGGTTTACGAAAGGCCTGGCATCGTTGAACGACGCGTAATCGCATTGAATGTGTCGAAGCGGAGCAGAGGTCCTGCTCCGCTTTTTCTTTGTTCACTTGCTTCTTCAAAATTATGTGGGGGAAGGCTTCTTATTTTTATTGTTCCAATTGCCAGGAAATTAGGTTTCTCCCCTTTGTAAGGGGAAGATTACGGTGGGGTAGAATTGTGCTTCAGGCGACATTTTTCAGAGTTGAAAGCAGGTGGTTCACCAGGTCTCTACCTCCCCTTTCCCTACCTTACAAAGGAGGGGAATTCGATAAGCGAACCTTATCCAGCTATCCCCACACAAAAATCGTAAGAACCTTGAACTTCCAGCCGGTGAGATTTAGACATTGAAAGGCATTGACCTCATTTCCACGGATTGGACTCGTTCGCAACTCGAGCAAGAGACCAATCGAATTTTTGACATCTGTGATGGATGCCGACGTTGCTTTAACCTCTGTCCGTCCTTTAACACCCTTTTGGATCGTATTGACGAACACGACAGTGATATTTCCAAAATCACCGCAGCCGACTACGAACAGATCGAACAGGAATGCTACTACTGCAAACTTTGCTACAACCACTGTCCCTACACACCTCCGCATCAATACGAAATTGACTTTCCACGGCTCATGGCGGCCTGGAAAAAGCAACGAGTCCAGGAACAAGGAGCCTCATGGCGTGATCGGTTACTGACCAAGACGGATTTGATTGGAAAACTGGGGGGCATGACGGCGTCTATCACCAACTGGTCTCTTTCGACACCGTGGATACGAGGATTGATTGAAAAAGTCCTGGGGATTCATCGCAACCGGCAGGTACTGTTTTTTGCCAAAGAGAGTTTTCCTCGGTGGTGGAGAAAACGAAAGGGCAACACACCACAGCCCTCAGGTCAACGCAAAGTCGTCTTGTTTCCAAGCTGCATGGTGAATTACCAAGCGACGGACATTGGCAAAGCCACGGTTCAGGTGTTGGAAAAAAATGGAGTTGAAGTGGTCATTCCAGAAGGGCAACGGTGCTGCAGCATGCCATCCTTTGATGTTGGTGATACCGACACCATGGTGCAAACGGCCCAACACCACTTAAAACTCTTCCAGCCCTATCTTGAACAAGGCTTTGATCTTATCATTCCCACGCCGAGTTGCAGTCTCATGTTTAAACGCGAGTATCCCTATTTGGTGCCGACACCTGACATGAATCAATTAGCCAAACGAACGTTTGATATCTGCGAATACTTGATGCGCCTCAAAAAAGAAGGGGCATTGTCGCTCGATCTTGTACAAACCAAACAGCGCATTGCCTATCAAGTTCCTTGTCATCTTCGTGATCAAAACATCGGGTTTAAGTCCAAAGAGCTCATGGAACTCACCGGCGCCCAGGTTGAACTCATCGAAAAATGTTCAGGGCATGATGGTTCGTGGGGAGCCAAAGTGGAGTTCTTTGACCTCTCCATGAAAATTGCCAAAAAGGCTGTCCGGTCTATTGCCACGAGTGAGCCAAACCTTGTGGCATCAGACTGTCCGCTTTCAGCACTACAGTTAGACCAGGCTGGCGCGACGCAACCAGATACAGGACCGGCAACACAACATCCTATTCAGATCATTCGGGACGCGTATCGCTTACCATCATGAAACATCTCACTCAAGCCGACTTGATGTCCCATGCCGAATATGAAGCGGCACGTCCGACGTTTCTACAACAGATCATCGACCTTAAAAAACGGCGACGCATCGAAGTCGGGCCACTCGTCTCCTTGCTTTTTGAAAACCGGGAGACCCTTCGGTTTCAAGTCCAAGAAATGATTCGAGCGGAACGCATATTTGAGCCTTCAAAAATCCAAGAAGAACTCGATGTATACAACGCCCTACTTCCTCAACCTGGTGAACTTAGCGCCACCTTAATGATTGAAATTACCGATGACGACCAGATCAAACAGACCCTCGACTCCTTTCAGGGGCTCGACCGATCCAACACGCTGTCGATCCGAGTGCAGAATGAAACCGTCTATGCGCAATTCGAAGCCGGCCATAGTAAAGAAGACAAAATCAGTGCGGTCCATTTTATTCGTTTTGCGATGCCCCAATCCTTTGCTCCCCTGCTCCAAAACCATGGGGCTAACGCGTCTCTCAGCATCATCCATGAGAACTACGTAGGCGAGGCTCAAGTGCCCGATGCCATGAGAGAAGAATGGGTAAGGGACCTGAAAACCTGATTTTTCATATTTTTTCATCTATTTTCCCTTCAATAAATTGACAACTACCATGTGGGGGGTTATCATTGTTTCTTACAAGACATGTTTCCTCGATTTTATTCAAAACGTGGAAAATCAAAGGGATATCACATTAAATATTGAGTGGAGGCATAAATGGTCACTATCACACCGATGGCTGAAGAAAAAATAAAAGAACTGGTCGCAGAAGAAACTGAAGAGGAAATTATTGGATTGCGGATCTATGTGAAAGGCGGAGGCTGCAGCGGATACCAATATGGAATGTCATTTGAATCCAAAATGGAAGATGACGACACCACTATTGAAAAAGGCGGCGTGAAAGTCATTATCGATTCTCAAAGTGCTCCCATGTTGAATGGCGCGGAAGTCGATTATGTGGACAGCCTCCAAGGCTCAGGCTTTGCGATTAAGAATCCCCAAGCTAAGAGCACCTGTGGTTGCGGCAGTTCCTTCAGCACCTAATTGAATCTAGGTCACAATGGATCGAACGGGGCCGGGTATCTTGCCAAGCAATTGGCAACGTTCCTGGCCCTTTTTCTTTGAGCACTCTCCCATGCCAAAATCAACCCTCACCAAGCGTATAGAATTTTCAGCCTCGCATTTTTATCGTAATCCCGATTGGGATGCCGACAAGAATCGGCAGACTTTTGGCGACTGCTATCAGGAGCATGGGCACAACTATCTCTTAGAAGTAACTCTGGGTGGCAGAGTCGATCCAGTCACGGGCATGATTATCAACCTGTACGACCTTAAGCACATTGTCACCGACGTCCTCGAAGAATTCGACCATAAACATTTGAACTTGGACACACCCTATTT
>JADFRB010000209.1 GCA_022561525.1 Nitrospinota bacterium | reverse complement strand
CAACCGCGTGCTCAAATCCTCATGTATTCGCCCATACACTCCGGTTTTCCGCGCGCGGCTTCCTTGCCCTCACAAAAAATGCCTGGTTTTTAGAGGTGCCCTTGAATTAATATCTCGAAATTTCAAACTTCTTTTACTCGGATAGCATTCTAAGCGCCGTCTCGGCGGGGGGTTCTAAATTTTTCTTTCGATTGCATTCCACACAAGATGGGACGATGTTGCCTTTGGTGGATTTTCCGCCTCTGGCTAATGGCACGATATGATCCATTGAGAGTTGGTCTGGGGGGAACTGTTGGCTGCAGTAGTGGCAGGTGCCTTTGTGGTTCTCCCGATTTTAGCGATTAGTGAGAAGAGGTAGTAGGATAGAACGGAGCCGATGGAGCGCTTCGACCATGTTCCGTCCATCTTGTTCCTCCGGCTCAAATACATCGTCATGGTATCGTCCACTGACTGCGAAATACGTCAGGTTCCGGCCAATCATTCTCTAGGTGAGCCAAGCCGGGGGATATCTTCACGCATTCGGAAAGTATCGCGACTAGATCATGGGTTCGTTGAATATCTTGTCCTTGTGCGATGAGGAATGCTTTGAGGAGTTTTTCAGCTGCCTGTTGGGCATGGAAGCAGATGGTGTCCCACGGAATTTCCTTGGCTGCAAGGTTGTTCTCGATATTCAGGACATCGTGTTCCGCCTTGCGCAGCCAGGCGGATACCGGGGATTCAGGATCGCTCATAGAGCACTCGGCCTTCTTTTTCAATGACCGACAACAGGGTCCCTGGTTTTCCTTGTAGACGCTGGACTTCTTCTGGGGTGTAGATAACTAGATCCAGAGGCCAGGTCCGGAGCCCGAATACAGCGCTCACTTCCACTGCCCGTTCAGGTGGTCGAAGATCACTTTCCATCTCGATGAATAGGTCCATGTCGCTTCCGGGCCGGGTTTCGTTTCGAGCTGCGCTGCCAAACAACACGATCCGCTTGGGTTGGAACTTATTTATAATCGTCTGAGTGACATGGTTGAGAAGTTCAGTCTGTGTCATGAGAAACATCCTTCGATAGAGGTTAAGCCCCAAGATAGTATCGCCATCTGGAGAAAAGGTCTAGTCGTAGGAGCGGGTATTATTCAGAGAGCTTTCTCAATGCCGTCTCCGCTGGTGTTTCGAGTTTTTTCTTTCGATTGCACTCCACACAAGATGGGACGATGTTGCCTTTGGTGGATTTTCCGCCTCTGGCTAGTGGCACGATATGATCCATTGAGAGTTGGTCTGGGGAGAATTGTTGGCTGCAATAGTGGCAGGTGCCTTTGTGGAGTTGGTTTTTCCACCAGGGCGTGCGTTTGAGTCCTCGGGATTTTTCCCGTTCTTTGCGAATGCGTTTGACGGTGTCGGGGTCGGGGTTGATTTCAAAGTAGGATTCGGTGGACATAAAGGAAGTTTCTTTATTTAAGCCGGGTTTCGCCCCGGCGCGACGAGGTTCCTTCGACAAAACTCAGGACAGGCTTTTTGTTTCGGCAAAAGGACCCAAAACCATTTTCGTTCGGCGTGGTCCTTCGGATTCCCTGCGATGCTCGTCGAATTCGGCGGCTGCGCAACTCGCTTTGCTCAAACAGTGCTCGCCGTCTCACCGAAATCGCCTCCGCTTCTCGGCTCACGCCGAAGGCGGTTCAATTCAAAGATAATACAAATTCTGGATTCCCGCTTTCGAGGAAATGATCAATAACCTTTGGGTAACTTTGGATTGTGGGGAATGCGTTAATCTAATGCAAGGGTGAGGCATTTGGCGGAGCCGCCGGATTTGAGGAATTGGTCGAGGTCGATGGGGTGGGGGGTGTAGCCACGGTCTTGGAGCATGGCCATGGTTTCCGGACAACCGGATGGGAGCACCACATGGCGATCGACGCATATGGCGTTGCAGGCAAAGCGTTCGGCTTCGGCTTGTGGCACCACGAGGCGTCGATGTTCTTCGACACGATGGGCAATGGTGGTTTGGGCGTAGTTGTCGAAGGCTTCAGGATAGTACAATAATTCGCCACCACTGAGTGGGCAGAAGCAGGTGTCCAGGTGATAAAACTGCTCTGAGACCAGTTCCAGCGGCAATATTTCTTTTCCATAAATGTCGCCTAAGGCGTTGTAGGATTTGATGTCGCTACGTTGTCGATACCCTCCGAACCATGTGTCGGGGAATCCGAGTAAATCTCCGGCTCCTTCAAAGTAGCAATCTCTGTTTAGCAAGATCACTTGGTAGCCATGTTCTCGGAACCAGCGTTCGAAGTGTTTCTCTTCTCCTTGACGTTCCGGATGCCGGAACCGACTGATGACGGCTTTGCCATCATGGAGCACGCCGGCGTTGGCGGTGAACACTAGGTCGGGCAGGCCTTTGATGGGTGTCATCCGTTCGAGTTTGACCCCGACATTTTCTTCGAGTACCCGCGCCAGATTATGCCATTGGGCTTTGCTTGTGTCGGGATCCGTGGCGTCGGACACACGCATCCATGGATTGATTTCGTACTCAATTCCAAAATAATCCGGTGGACAAACGAGTATGCGTCCCATCTTGTTAGCCATGCCAACTGAGTTCTTGCGCCAATTGCCGAAGGAAGGATGACGAATCCATCACGAGTCCAACGGCTTGAAAGCTGCCACGATCGCTGAGTTTGGTGGGGACGGCTGGATTGATATCCACGCACACGGTTGGCACTTTGGCCGGCAGGCAGTTACCGGTCGCAATCGCATGAAGCGTGGTGGCGATCATAATGGCGAGTCCCACTCCTGGAAGGGCCGCACGCATGGCCCCTTGGGCTTGAACGGAATCGGTGATGACGTCGGGCAGCGGTCCATCATCGCGAATGCTGCCGGCCAAAACCATATCCACGTTTTGATGTATGCAGGATGCCATGATGCCGTTTTTGATCAGTCCCGATTCTACCGCGTGTTTGATGCTGCCCGCGGAACGAACCATATTGATGGTGCGTAGGTGATGCTCATGCCCATGCGGCACGGTGCGTCCCGCGCACAAACCGTAACCTAAAGATGTCCCGTACATGCTGGCTTCCATATCATGTGCTGCAAGGGCGTTGCCGCAAAACAGCAGGTGGATAAATCCTTCATCGATCAGCCAGGAGAGGGCGTCACGGCCTCCGGCATGTACAATGGCGGGGCCACCGACAAGGAGGACTTTGGTCCCGAGTTCGGGATCACATGCGGCCTCACCCTGCGTGAGCGCCTTGTGCCGATTGTCGCGAATCATTCGCATGCGTTTGGCCACGTCCGTAATAATATGTTGATGTGGGCGCTCCGATGATACTTGTGCTTCCATAAACGCGAACACATCACGTTCTTTCGGGCGCTCCAACGGAAACACGCGTACGCCAGAACGGCCCGTGACGATCATGTCACCCGTTTTCACTTCGGCCATGGGGACTGTGTGAGCTTTTGGAGGATCTCCTGATATTCGAATAGCTAAATCCATTTCAATGGCCTCGACATCAAGCCATTGATCTTTGACGCGAACTTGGGTGGGCAGGTGTGACGTGGCGTAAAACGAATCCGGCAACACGCCTTCTTTCGGGGCGGGCGCGATCGTGCAATCGGCGATCTGATCGACAACGGCTCCATGCGGTTGTATGGCTTGTAAGATTTCATCGAGAAGCTGGGGGGAGTTCGCTTGCACTTTGATCTTTGTCAAAGACGAGTCCTCGCGAGTGGCTCCCACTTTCATTTCCTTCATGTCAAAGGTCCCACCCATTTGGAGGATGGTGTCGAGCACCTTGGCCAGGATGAGGGAGTCAATAATATGTCCTTCGAGGGTTACCGATTCAGTCGCCATAGTCATATTCTACACCTTCGTGGATAAATGGTCATATCCACTCAATCGGAAATTTTCTTCACTAAATTAAGGGGTTTGTAAATTTTCCCTAGCTCCGACATTAGACGGGTGGTATACTGAACGTCATGCAAAAAAGTTTCCTCAGAACACGTTGCCTGCAAATTCTCATTGTGGGGTCTGTGGTCGCTTGGTGTGGTGGGGCGGCCCTATTTGCCTCGGTGACCGCTGGAGTATTTGTTGGGTTCACGCATCACATTTCCGAACAAATCATGAATGACAAAGTGGAATTCGCCGCCGCCGAAATCTGTACCACATGGCATTACGAACAATTAAAGAAGAAAAAGCATAATCGTCCGGAAGTCCAACAACTCTCCTTTCAACCGATTGGTCGTGACTCTGAGCAGAATCCTTGTTTAACCGACTACCCCGATGGTATCAACGGAGCCAGAGCCGCCTTTGCCCAAACGCAATCGTCACTGTCGTTCAGTCTTACGTTTTATCAATTCGCGTTGGTGGGGGATCGGAACGACGATGGGGAATACGATTCCACGGAGCTTCAAGATGTGTTCGAATCCGTCGGTGTGGGCTATTTGGAACACGACGGGGCTTTGCAGCATCTATCCAAACTCAATGGGATGTTTGATACCGTTCACGAAAACGTAGAATTCTCTGTGTTAACGGATGGTATGCAAGCCTTGTTCACAAAAGGCTACCGCCTGACCCTGGCTGACCAAGATGCTTTAAACAAGGTGACCGGGCAACACCTCTCCTAAGGGCCTGTTAAAAAATACCTTGTGGACATCTCGCATCCCATCTTCGGACCATCTTGGAACCTAGAAACAGTAGTTGGATCACAAAAGTCCACGCAAGCTTGGCACAATAAAAAAATGTCTCATCACCACTAAGGGTTGGGGGGCGAATAGCAACCCCCCCTTGGGGGGGG
>JADFRB010000208.1 GCA_022561525.1 Nitrospinota bacterium | reverse complement strand
CGGACATCATGAAGTTTTGCCAAAGCCGACTTCCATTTGCCAAATGCCCCAAGGTGATTCTGTTTGGTGACGAGGTGCCTTACACCGCCACGGGAAAACCAAAACGGTTAGAGCTAAAATCTCGATTATCAGAGACATTGAGCATCTACCGCGATCAGTGCTTTAAGGAATCTGGTGTAAAGGAAGAGACCATCGCAAGGAGGTAAAAACAATGAGTATGGACATAGAACGAAGAGAGAGCCCGGAGGACAGAAGGCAGCCCTTCAGCAAGGTGTCAAAAGCTGACTATCTCCAACTGTACTATTATCTCTTCCTCACTCGAACCCTTGAAGATCGAGTAACCGCACTCTACCGACAAGGTCGAATTGTCGGTGGAGTGTACACCTCCCACGGGATGGAAGCCATTTCTGTTGGGTACGCGTATGCGCTGGAGGCTGGCGATGTCATTGCCCCTATGCATCGCGACATGGGAGCGTTTCTGATTCGTGGCATGAAGCCTAAAGAAATCCTCGCTCAATACCTTGGCAAACGCACAGGCCCCACCAAAGGAAAAGATGCCAACGTGCATATGGGTGATTTAAAACGGGGAATTTTTGCCTTTGTGAGCCATCTGGCTGACAACCTTCCTCTTGCCACGGGAGCCGCTCTCGCGTTTAAAATCCGAGGGCAGTCTCAGGTAGTCGTGGCGAATACCGGAGATGGCGGAACAAGCCGTGGCGACTTTCATGAAGCCCTCAACTTCGCCGCGGTTCGCAAACTTCCCGTGGTCTTTTTCTGCTGCAATAACCAATATGCCTACTCCACGCCCCTTGAGCTTCAGATGGGAACTCCCGACGTGGTTGACCGGGCCAAGGCCTATGGCATCCCCAGTGAAATTATCGATGGGAATGACGTCGCCGTGGTGTATGTCACAGCTCAGCGGGTGATCAAACATGCGCGGGAAGGGCACGGGCCTTCTTTTATTGAGTGCAAGACCATGCGAATGCATGGCCATGCGGAGCATGATTCCGCCAAATACGTCCCAAAGGAATTATTAGAAGAATGGAAACGCAAAGATCCTATTCTCAAAGTTGAACATGCTCTGAAAACCATGGGCTACGCGGATGAATCCGTATTAATGGAAATCCAAGAACGAGTGAAAAAGGAAATTGATACCGCGGTGGAATTCGCTGAAGAGAGTCCTCTCCCTGAAGGCCCCGAGACATTGGAGGGCGTCTATGCTGAGACGCTTGAGGAGGTACATGTATGACCACAGCGATCTCTCAGGAAGTGACCTATTTAGAAGCCATTTCACAAGCCTTAGATGAAGAAATGAGCCGAGACGAGCGAGTGTTTCTTCTTGGAGAAGACATTGGCCCTTATGGCGGGGCGTTTCGTGTCACGGAGGGATTTCAAAAAAAATTCGGTGACTGGCGCGTGCTGGATACACCACTCGCGGAATCAGGGTTTGTTGGAGCCGCGATTGGAGCAGCCATGATGGGCATGCGTCCGGTGGTGGAGATGCAATTTGCCGATTTCATTTCCTGCGCGTTTGATCAAATCACCGAGGTTGCCGCCAAGAATCATTATCGATGGGGTGCTGCTGTTCCGATGGTCATTCGGGCACCCTATGGAGGGGGAATCCATGGCGGACCGTTCCATTCAGTATGTCCCGAAGCTTGGTTCTTCCATACGCCGGGATTAAAACTTGTAGCCCCATCCACACCCTATGATGCCAAGGGTCTGCTGAAAGCCGCCATCCGCGATAACAATCCTGTGATCTATTTTGAACATAAATTCCTGTATCGTCGTGCCAAGGAAGTGCTGCCAGAAGAGGACTACATCGTTCCTATTGGGAAAGCCGACGTCAAACGAACGGGTCGCGACATATCCCTCATCACCTATGGCGCCATGGTTCCTCTGGCTTTAGAAGCGGCGGAAATCTTGGAAAAAGAAGCTATCGACCTCGAAGTGGTGGATCTGCGCACGCTCTTGCCATTGGATCAAGAAGCCATTCTGGAGTCGGTTCGGAAAACCAGCAAGGTCATCGTATTACATGAGGCCACGAAAACCGGAGGCATCGGGGCGGAAATCTCTGCGTTGATCAGTGAATACTGTTTCGATCACCTGGATGGGCCCATTCTCCGAATCGCCGCTCCTGATACACCAGTTCCCTATAGCCCTCCTTTGGAAGAGTTCTTTTTACCAAAGGTCGATGATGTGCTTCGAGCGGCTCGTCAATTGGCAACGTATTAAACGGAGGCATACATGGCGACAGATATTATCATGCCACAATTAGGCGAAAGCACTGCCGAAGGCACCATTTTGAAGTGGCTCGTGGCCACAGGAGCCCATGTGGAAAAGGATCAGGCCCTGTTGGAGGTGGAGACGGATAAAGTGGCCCTCGAAATTCCCTCACCTGAGTCCGGTTCACTCATGGAAATTCTGATTCAGGAAGGGGAGACGGTTCCGGTGGGAACACCCATTGCCCGTTTGGCCGTCGAGTCATCCAAAGTCGTTCAACAACCAACGTCCAACGGGAAAAAGGATTCAGAAAAGATCATATCGCCCGACTCAGATCCCCATCTCCATCTTACTCCCGCTGTCAAACACTTAGCCAAAGAACACGGCGTGGATCTTTCAACAATACAAGGAACTGGTAGAGAAGGACGTATCACCATACGAGATGTTCGCGCTCTCATAGCCACCAAAGAGGATGCCACAGAGGTTTCCGCCAATGGGAAAGACCAGTCCGTTGGGCAAGACCATGGTTCCCAGGATACCGTGATTCCACTGACGTCCATGCGGCAAACCATCGCTGAGCGGATGATGGATAGTCGTCGGACAGCCGCCCATGTCACCACGGTTTTTGAAGTGGATTTTTCAGCAATCGAACCCACTCGCAAAAATCTCAAGCTCACATACTTGCCGTTTGTTGTTCAAGCCGTAGCACAGGCCTTGAAAACCTACCCTCAGGTGAACTCGTCATGGAGCGAGTCCGGGATCGTGATGAAGAGTGATATCAACATTGGGATTGCAGTCGCCCTTGACGATGGCCTCTTGGTGCCCGTGATCCGTCATGCTGATCAAAAAGACGTGTCTCAACTAGGGGAGGACATCGCCGATCTGGCTCAACGCGCCCGATCCAAGCAACTCATCCCGGATGAGGTTCAGGGAGGCACGTTTACCATTACCAATCATGGCAGCTCGGGAAGTCTGTTGGGGACCCCCATCATCAACCAACCCGAAACGGCCATCCTGGGTGTCGGCGCAATTCAAAAACGACCCGTTGCCATCAATGATGCGATTGCAATCAGACCCATGGCCTATCTGAGTTTATCGTTTGATCATCGGATGATTGATGGAGCCATGGCGGATCAATTCATGCAGAAGGTCAAACAATCCATCGAATCGCAGGAGTGGTGAAGCCACTATGAACACACACAACAAGCCAGTCATCGTCAGTGCGGTCAGAACTCCCCTAGGAAGTTTTAGCGGGGTGTTTAGTCCCCTGTCAGCCACCAAGCTGGGAAGTGTGGCCATCGCGGAAGCCCTAAAACGAATCGATCTCCCCGGAGAGCATGTAGACAGCGTGTTCATGGGATGCGTGTTGGCAGCTGGTCTTGGTCAAGCTCCAGCTCGACAGGCATCGATCGGAGCAGGAATCCCTCACTCCGTTGGAGCCACTACCGTCAACAAAGTCTGTGGTTCAAGTTTGCAAACCGTGATCATGGCGTCCCAACACATACAACTGGGGGACGGAAACATTTTCGTGGCTGGTGGTATGGAGCATATGACCAACGCCCCCTATTTACTCACGCGAGCACGCCAGGGGTATCAACTGGGCCACGGCGAACTGGTGGACAGTCTGATCAAAGATGGGTTGTGGGATGTGTACAATCAATTTCACATGGGACATGGCGGGGAGCTGTGCGCAAAGAAATATGGCATCTCGCGCGCAGAAGCCGATGAGTTTGCTCTAGAGAGTTATCGCCGGGCTCGAATGGCCATCGCTTCAGGAGCATTCAAAAACGAAATCGTCTCGGTGGAAGTTCCTCAGAAAAAAGCAGACCCGCTCATTGTCATCGACGATGAAGAACCTAATCGGGTCAATTTGGAAAAAATGCCTTCCTTGAAACCCGCGTTTCAGGACGATGGGGTGTTGACCGTGGGCAATTCCCCATCTTGTAACGACGGGGCTGCCGTCATGGTGGTCATGGAAGAACAGGAAGCGATTCACCGAGGCATGAAGCCACTAGCGAGAATCGTGGGGTATGCCGGAGCCGCGTTGGCACCTGAGTGGTTCACCATTGCCCCGGTGGATGCTGTGCGAAATCTTCTCAAGCGAACAGGCCATACGATTGACCAAATCGACCTCTTCGAAATCAACGAGGCGTTTAGCTCTGTGGCACTGACTGTGAACCGGGAACTTGGGCTGGACCCATCGAAAGTCAACGTGAATGGAGGCGCAGTGGCTCTTGGACACCCCATCGGTGCAACCGGGGCTCGGATTCTCACCACGCTGTTATACGCGCTAGAGGCTCGAGGAGGGCGATTGGGTATTGCCAGTCTATGTATTGGCGGAGGCGAAGCATTGGCTGTGATGATTCAGAGGTGTGATGCGTAAAGAAAGCCAAGGAATTTTTTGGTTTTACGCATCACGCTTCGCAGGGAATGTTCAAAAAAGCATGGCCTGAGTCTTTCCGAAGGGTCTATCCAGCAAGGCCGCAGCCCTTTTGACGCGCGGAGCGTACTCTCAGTACGTGAGCACGGCAAAAGGGCGACC
>JADFRB010000207.1 GCA_022561525.1 Nitrospinota bacterium | reverse complement strand
CATCCTCATGATATCAGCTATATAAAGGGCCATGAATGCTGTGCGATCTGGCTAACCGGAGTCAACCATAGAGGCAGCAAAAATTGATTACACTCTTTTTTAGTTTGTCGGGCTGCACCTTCGGCGATAGTACTCGTACACTCACTGCGGCTCGTCTGATCTAGGAGCCTGTCCGAGATTAGACGAATCTACTGCGGATGCGCTGGATTTGGTCAGATCTTCCGATCCTTTTCGGGGAATGTTGAAAAAGGCCCCCAGCTGCGTTCTCGGGCTTTTGGCGTGCTCACGTACTCCGTGTACGCTCCGCGCGCCAAAACCCCTGCGGCCTTGCTGGATGGCCTTTTTGAACATTCCCCGTTTTCGTTAAATAGTCAAAACTATTCGCCTCAAACGATCGAAACATCTGACTCAAACCAGCACCCCCTCGCGACGATCCCTAATCTTGGACAGGCTCCTAGGTTCAAGGTGGGTCTCAAGACGGTTCTTTTTCTCGCTGAGACCGTGGTCGCCTTTTTATGGAGATTTTACACTTGGAGATCTTTTTTCGGAGGGTATTTCGGTTCAATCCCAACAGTTGGGCTGCCTGAATTTGGTTGCCATGGGTTTCTCGAAGGGCCAATTCAATCAACGGACGCTCAACCGCGCGAATCAGCGTGGCGTATAAACTTCTGGCAGAACTGGCTTTCATGGCCCGGACGAATTCACTGAACTTCGATTCAACATAGTCTTCGAGTGTCACGTTCGACTGTGCTGGAGACATCTTTCCAACTTTACCATCCCCCAACAGGCCCCTGATTGAGGTGACCGTTTCCATCGCGGGTAACGGGCCTGCCACCACCACCGTTTTCGATAAATCAAGGGTTGGTCCTAACAAGGCCAGGTCTTCCAATTTGACATCGTGGCCCAACACCAGCACGTCGATGGGTCGTTTGGGGGCTGTTTGCCCTAAGGCCTGGAGATCATTCACTAACACAATTTCCCCATTCTCCTGCCTCTTCATTTGCAAACTGACGGTTGGATCGGAACTGACCACGACGATGTGAAGGGGTGTATGCATTGAATGAATTTTCCAGGAAGGAGAGGATTATCGGAAAAGCCAGAGTTCGTGTCAATAAAGAGACAGGGTTCTCATTCCGCCTAAGGACCTGCGAGAAAATAACTTGATCAATATCGCGTCAAGATTTGGGTCGGATTTGGACGGAACGATTGAGAAAAACTCGAGGCCTAGCACAGCTATGGTGAGGGTTTTTCGATTGAGGCCCGTTCAAAGATAGGCCTCCCAATTGTCCCGGTTATTTCGTGACGGACCCTAACCTATGAGAATGGCGAGCTAGCGGAATACACGCTCATGCGACCAACCTTAATGTCACTGAATTACTCAACCCCCGACCGCGACGACGAAAATAACCTGCTAGGCCTCAAACCGCTTCGGTGTAGGAGAAATCTCGTCAACACGCCTACGATAGACAGGGCATACCGCACACTTTTCCAAAAAGAAATTTGTGAGGCCGAATCGAAATATCTCGTAGTGATGGGCACTTCGCGAATGTGGAGACCTTGAGCGATCCCTTGTACGATGATTTCCGTATCAAACACAAAATCATCCGAATTCGCGAGCAAGTTCACACTCTGAAGATACCGCTTGGAATAGGCCCGGAATCCGGAGTGGTATTCGGAAATAAACATCTGCAACACCATGTTTTCCAGGGCCGTTAACATCACATTGCCATAGAATTTCCAGAGTGGCATGCCGCCTTCAATAAATTGTCCCCCGAGCATGCGAGAGCCAAACACCGCATCGGACTCATTCCGAAGCAGCGGCTCAAGGAGCTGTGGAATCAGCGCGGGATCATACTGATAATCTGGATGCACCATCACGACAATATCTGCCCCGCGCTTGAGGGCTTCGGCATAACAGGTTTTTTGATTTCCTCCATACCCGCGATTTTCCGGATGCCTCACCGTTGCCACCCCAAGTCGTTGGGCCACACGCCAGGTTTCATCTTGACTCGCATCATCAACCAGGAGAATTTCATCCACCCAATCTCGAGGGATGTCCTTCACGGTTTGCTCCAAGGTTCGTTCGGCGTTGTACGCCGGTAACACCACAATCACCTTGTAGCCTTTTTTCATTTCCAGGAGAGAATTCATACCAATCCCAACAGTGGACACAGAAGCCACAACGTGATCCAAACCAGCACCGCACCTATGATATCTAAAAGAATCCCGGCCCGCAGCATATGCTGAATCGGCACTAATCCCGTTCCATACACAATGGCATTGGGAGGAGTGGAAACCGGCAACACGAAGGCTAAGCTCGCTGCCAGACAGACCCCCATGGTCGGTGGAATGGGGGAGACATCCGCAGCTTGGGCAATCGCAATTACAACCGGTACGAGCATACTCGCGGAAGCGGTGTTTGAGGCAATCTCCGTTAACAACAAGGCCGCGCCAATAGCCACGGCCGTTATGCTCCACAGAGTTTGAACGCCAAACACATCGACCAGACCTTGCCCAAAGATCTTCGCCAAGCCTGTTTCGACCATCAAATGACCAAACACTAATCCGCCACCAAATAACAAAATCGTGCCCCAATTAATGTTCTTCGCTTGCGCCCAGGTTAGGGTAAATTCGCCGGCTTTAAAATTGATCGGCAGCACAAAGAGCAAACCCGCCGCGAAAATGGGCACGAGTTCTTTAGGAAATCGTGCGTTCAAAAATATCACAATCTCAGCATCCCTTCCCAGAACAATAGCCAACAGACCTGGGCCAATCCAGCATCCAACTGCCAGACCTAAGGCCAAACAGGTATTTCTTTGACCACGAGTCCAGGCTCCCTGCTCCCCTCCCACCGTGCGAATGTGTCCGGAAAGCGCCGGAAACGCATGCGGTGGTGGATGCAGCCACATTAACACTCCATACACGAGAAGAAACATTGCACAGGTCAATGGGAACCCGATCGAAAACCATTCGAAAAACGATAACTCAATCCCCGCCTGCTCAGCGAGCAATCCCACGCCAATCAGATTTGGTGGGGTCCCAATCATCGTAGCAATTCCACCAGCTGCCGCCCCATAGGCTAGAAGGAGCATCACGCCGGATTCATAGGGCAAGGGCATGTCCCCCTGACGAAGGGTAGAAAGAATGCTCAGAGCCATGGGAACCATGATAGCAACGGCCGCCGTGTTACTGATCCACATCGATAACAGGGCAGTGGCGAGTCCCATGGCAAGAAAAAGGCCTGCGGGTTTCGCATTCACCCATTTTAATGACAACAACCACACGGCAAAACGCTGATCAACCTTGTGGGCAACAAAGGCCTCGGCCAAAAAGAAACTCCCGATAAAGAGAAAAATAATCGGATGGGCAAAAGCTGAGAACACGGCTTTGACCGACCCCAGACCCGCAGCCACGCAAAAGGCGGCCCCGAGTAACGAGGTAATGGCTAAGGGAATGGCTTCTGTAATCCACGAGACGACAACCCACGTAAGAATGGCGGCTAACAGATGGGCATTACCGGGAAGGTTGGGAAAGGGAATGAGATAGATCAAGCCAGCAAGGGCTGGAGCCAACAATAGCCCGACTTTTTGTCTTCGCTTTGACGGACCTTCTTGTGTTGTCATCAGTGAACTCATGGTAAGGATTCTCTAATTGAACGCAGACTATCACAGCCACTGCCTTAAGATCACGCACCAGGCTTACTTAATCAGATGACGTTTGTCCTTAAGGAAAAATAATCATCCCACCTAGGATTTCCGTCCTTGAAAAGGTATTATGATCTGGTATACCCACACTTAGGACCTGCGAGAAAATAACTTCGCCTGTTTGGGCGTCGATCCATCCCGTCTGGCGGCGTTGCTCGGCCTTTTCATACGAGGAATATGCTCAGTCATCGCGCCTTGCCAGATAGGTGTCTCAGCTACCCAAACAGGCAAAGTTTGCGCGAACCCTTAGCCCTCTATGACGGATAAAATCACAACTACCCACCCACTTTCAGACATTCTTCAAGACCGACAGCGGAAGGGTGAGCGTGTCGTGTTTACGAATGGATGCTTCGATTTGCTTCACATCGGACACATTCGGTACCTTCAATCCGCAAGGGCTCTAGGTGATTTGTTGGTCGTGGCAGTCAACAGTGATGAATCCGTACGCTCCTTGGCTAAAGGGCTCAGACGACCTCTGACCCCGATGGATCAGCGAATAGAAGTACTGGCCGCATTAACCTGCGTGGACTATGTCGTGAGTTTTGATGAATCGACCCCGCTTCAGATTATTGAAACGCTTCAACCTGATGTCCTCGTCAAAGGCGGCGACTGGCCTCTTGACCAGATTGTTGGAAGAGAAATGGTGGAGAAACGAGGCGGTATGGTGAAGAGTATTCCCCTGACCCCCGATGTCTCCACAAGTTTGATCATCGAACGCATTCAAAAAATGAACTCGGCTTGTTAACTTTCGGATCCTCTTGAAACGCGAGAAACGCCTCACGATCCGTTCCTACCCGGTTCAACCACAGCATCATTATTGCTTTCTCGCTGACGGTTGTTTGAACTAAACATGTCAATGCGCACCTTAGAAACTCAAACCTTACAGTCCGTTCTCGACGCCTTAGCGGGACCGGAAACCAAGCCTTTCTTGGTTGGACCCCATGGAGCGAGTCTGGCCTTTACTATCAGCCTGTTGACCAATAATTTGCCAGGCACCGGCTCTTCAGCCACAACCGTGAATACTAGGACGCAACTTCCGCATTCATGGATTATCCTCACGCCTACACATGACGAAGCGGCTCAGCTCTACCAAGACCTGCACTTCTTTTTTAACCTGTTTGCCCTTTCCACAGAGACGCTGGCG
>JADFRB010000206.1 GCA_022561525.1 Nitrospinota bacterium | reverse complement strand
GTATACCCATGACTTCGTTTCACCCATTCAGGGACTTGGGTATGTAAATGGCGTAAGGTTATGCCAATGATTGGTCGATCCATGTTGATACCTTCTTGCCGCAGGATATCATTTACTTCCCGTTTGCCTGAGGGTTGAAGGACGTACCGGGGGTCTCCGTACATGGAAACGGGTGGTTTTACCGACAATTTTGCAAGGATTTCCTGGGAAACATTTTCTCTTACCGTGATGGCATGAATTTGGTTGAAAATTCTTCGAAATAGGAAATTTCCCCACCAAGTCGAATAAGGGAAAACGGTGGTCCCCAAGCTGATAATGGGGCATCCTAAGACTTTCGCTGCCGTCACCAGAATTGCGCAACTGAACATTTGAGTCGCTGACTCCATAAAGGGGCCACCTACCATAATAAACAGGTCGGATTTTTTTATTTGTAGGAAAACCTCCAAGAGTTTGGCTGTTGGTACGGTGTGGATGTCAGGATGCTGTTTTCGTAAAACTTCTCCATGCCTGGAGAAGACCGTCAGGTGCAGTTTAGGTATTCGAGACTGTAATATTTGATAAACAGATAAAAGTTGAGCTGCATCCATGACCTTTGTACAACCTGTTCCCCACATGCAAATTTTTGACACGGCATCCTCTTTTCAATGAAGTTCATGAATGATAGAGTGCAGTGGCCTTCAAAAAATTTTCATTTCTTTATGCCATCGATCCAAAATTTTCATAGACCTTCCCATATTGCTTGGTCACCACATCCCAGGTGAAATGGTCTTCAAATCGTTTGCGTGCGGCTTGGCCCAAGTTTTTACAGAGTTCAGGATTTTGAAATAAGCTAATGACGCCTTTTCGAATAGCCTCGGCATTCCTTGATGGCACCAAAATTCCGGTTTCGCCTACCACTTCCGCGCAACCGGTGTTTTCTGTCGTGATAATGGCCATGCCAGCGCCCATGGCTTCCAGGAGAACTATGGGAAAATTTTCTGATTCAGAAGGACACACGAAAATCCGTGAAGTTTCATACAACTCCTTCAATTCACGTGAGGTATTGTCTATGTGTCCCCAAAATTTCACGTTAACCTGTAAGTCTTTTGCTACTTGTTTTAAGGTGGAGAGATAAGGGCCATCACCTACAATATTGACTTCATACTTCCACTTGCCCCTCAATTTTGCCAGTGCCTGAAGAAAGTATTGAATGCCCTTTCGTGCAAACATTCGACTAACCACCAGGATACGATTGGTCTTTTCTACATCCGGACTGAACTTATTCAGCAGTAACCCATTGGGAATATTGACCACAGGTGCGGTTGAACAATGGCGATGCAACAGACTCTTCAGCGTTTCGCTTGGCGAAACGATTTGAGAAGCTGATTGCACCACACGCTGCCACAGGGGACCAAGGAACTTATGTTGGTAGGCAAACCGATCGGGATTGTACCCTGGGACATCAGAGCCATGAATGGTAATGATATAGGGAAGACCCGTGAGTTTTTTTATGACATAGGAGACAACGCCATCAGGGAAAATGAAATGGGTATGGTTGAGATCAAATCCCTTTTCCTTGACAAGGCGATAGGTCCTCGGGATTGCCGCAAGAATATAACTGAGCATCTCGGGAGAGTGGCAGACGGATTCTTTCGCTCGGAAGCAGGGTACCCGATGGACATTGATGCCTTCTACCGACTCAGTCTCTTTAAGGCCTTGAAAATTCATGGTGACTAAGTCCACCTCATGCCCCATTTTTACCAATCGGGTGGTTAAGCCATACACGACTTTTGCTCCACCACCACCTAAGGGGGGAAATTCGTAACTGTGGGTTAGGATTCTCATTTTTTAAGGTGTTATGGCTTTTGAAAATTCATTCATTACTGTTTCGGCAACTTAGAGAAAGAATAAAACGTTTTCCGATTTCAGCACATGGGTAATAGGACCTAATACTTAGATGCAAATTACTAGTCATTATTCGAATTTATTGTAAGTATTTGTTCATTGTTCTCATTAGGAATTTAGAATTCAACTCTCTGTTTTCAGGTATTCAAGGAGAAAGCGTTAAGAAGGGGTCATGCAAGCCAATTACTGCGTGTACGAATTGGAGTTGGGACTTTGTCCTAATTGAAGCCCACCGAGTGATCCATTCATCCCTCCCACGATTTAAAGGCGAATAGTGGACGAACTAATACCGCCCTTATGGTGCGATTGGGACTTGATCAATTTGTCTACGATTGGAAAGCCGTACCATACGATCAATTGGTGCATGTGAAATCATTCGTGAAGCCGGACTTAATTTTTTTTAATAATGGGGCGGGACTCATGTGATGCTATCTAAACCGAACATGCCGATCATATTTTCTGTGTCAATAGGCCAGGGTCTTCCATGTTGAATACGATAATGGAGAGTATGAAAAAAAACAGTTGGGTATGGGTCATCATTTTGATGGCTTTTTGTGTGCGGGCTGTTGGAATTCTCCATGATCTTCCGTTCACCTATTATGGAGATGAAGAACATTTTATTAATAGGGCTGTGTCCTTTGGCAGCGGTGACTTCAATCCACACTGGTTCCACAAACCAGCCTTGTACATGTACCTGTTATTTTTTGAATATGGGTTGTATTTTCTTTTTGGAAATCTCATCGGATGGTTCCCTTCTACTCAGGAATTTGCCATTCATTATTTCTCTGATAAAGAACCCTTTCTCCTTATTGGAAGATTGACGACTACCTTGTTTTCCCTTGGGATTGTGTATCTTACCTTCCGAATGGGGGAAATGTATGAACGCCGAACCGTTGGAATTATTGGAGCCGTATTCTTAGCTCTGTGCATGGGGAACTTTTCCAGCTCCATCGTTGTCAAGGCCGATGTTCCTGCCACGTTTTTTGCCATGGCTTCATTGTTTTTTGTGTTCCGAATTTATTCGCAAAGACAAAAGAGTGATTATCTGTGGGCTGGGGTTTTGGCGGGGTTAGGAATGGCCACGAAATATTATCCTGTCATTATGGTCCTTCCTATGGTTGTCGCCCATTACCTATCGAACCGGAAACAGGGGGCTTCCTTAACAAGAGTCCTCATGGACTTTAAAGTGTGGTTCGGAATTTTGGCTCTGGGCGTAGGGTTTTTTATTGGTTCGCCCTACAATTTACTAGATTCAACCTGGTTGAAATACAAAGTCTCTCACCTACTGAGCCTCCTTCAGTTCGGGACCGTTGAAAGGGGGGGAGGATTCGTCTCTAATAATTCCAACAGTCTCGTGGAAAAGATAGAGACATTTTTCATTTCCATAAAAAACATGGGTCTCGTCCTGCTCGGAGATGGAGGAATGGGATTCCTGATTGGCGGGTTGGCGTTGGCTGGGTTGCTATACTTTTTGATACATCGGACTCACTCTCGACTGCTATTTCTTTCCTATGCTGGAGGGTTTATCTTGATCGCGAGTGCCTACATTCCTTCATATGCAAGCTTCCGACACTTAAGTATGGTGTATCCTATCCTCTGTTTAACGGCAGCGGTAGCCGTAGAACGAGGCATCTCTTTTCTCTGCTCAAAGGGAGAGTTGGTTAAACGCAAACATTGGTTTCTGGCACTCACGTGTTTGATCCTCATTGTGCCTAGTGCTGTTCTCATTGCAAGGTACGATTACCGGGTTGCCCATAAAGATACAAGGCTATTGGCCAAGGAATGGATTGAGAAAAATATTCCGGCTGGCACAAAGCTACTGTTGGAGGATTGCGGACCTAAATTGCAAATGAGCCGGGACAATCTTCAAAAGTTTTATCATATGGCCAGAACAGAAGCTGGCGTTGGCCCTTTTACGACTCATCTTGAACAATACTATCAATACCGAATGCATGCCGTGACAGGTACGTCCTATGACATTACCGAGATTTCGCATCCTTGGTGGTGGAAAAAGGAAAAAGGATCCGGACTGAGTCGGTTAGAGTCTGAAAAAGATCGTGACTATGGAAATCCCATGAAGGTTCGAGGAGTCATGTCCTTACAATATTATCGTGAGAATGGATATGAGTATGTCATTACGGATAGCAGTACCTATACATTCTATCTATATGACGAAGAAAAAAAAGGATTTCCATCGATAAAGAAATTTTACCAAGAGCTTTTTGAAACCGGTAAATTGGTACAAGAGTTCACCCCTCATGCCTGGCTTCGCCGAGGGCCTACCGTTAAGATATTTCAAATAAGCCAGGACCGGTAATGCAGAAAAGAAAGGGGAGAAAGCCCATTGTTAAGATCATGAACCTTGCTTTGTTTTTCTGTCCGGTCAAAAAGGCCCTTTAAAATTCTAATTCCAGGTGCGTATGTCCTATTCATTGGGCGAAAAAAGTCTACCCAGTCTCATTATCATAGGGGCTCCGAGGTGCGGGACCACATCACTGCACGCTTACCTTGGGCAGCACCCCGACGTATACATGAGCCCCCTTAAGGAAACCAATTTTTTCCTGTTCGACCAGAAGAAGCCGGCGTTTGCAGGGCCTGACGGAGAAAACATCAACAGGGATAGTATCTATCGTCTGGAAGACTACAGAAAGCAGTTTGCGCCAAGAACTACGGAAAAGGCGGCTGGTGAAGCCTCACCGAGGTACTTGGGCAGTACTGGTACGGCAGCACGTATTCATGCATTTCTGCCGGACGTGAAATTGATAGCGATACTGCGCAATCCAGTTAAGCGGGCGTTGTCGCATTTCGCCATGCGCAAGCGCGATGGTTGGGAGCCATGTGAAACGTTCGAGCAGGCAATGACCGATGAACCCAAGCGCTTGCGGGAAAACTGGGCGGGAGGCGTGTATCTCCAGCGCGGATTTTATGCTCACCACCTCCAGGCATACTTCGAAAAATTCCCGACTGATCAGATCCGCGTCTACCTT
>JADFRB010000205.1 GCA_022561525.1 Nitrospinota bacterium | reverse complement strand
GTGGTCACACTCACTACGGCGTTTCCGTGATTTGTGCACGCCGCCCGCTTACGCCCCCGCCACTGATAATTAACACCCGCTTCCATTCCCGGATTTGATACACAGCCCAGGCATTGGATTCCCCTTTGAAATAGGCATCAGGATCTTCACCTTTGTCGCTTAAATATGTGGGTTCAGTAAACACCTCATCCAACACATAATCCAGTAAATTATCCGTGGTGAGCCCTTCTCCCTGCAACGAGACGTCAACTAAAAAATTCAAAATTTGGGCGGGGTCAGCAAGATTGATCGGGGCCATTGCCATTATTGATTCTCCCTCAAGTATGCTAAGATAGATGTTGGTATTGTAGTTTCGAGGTTCTGGAAAAGGCAAATTTTTCCCAATTAAGCCCAAGCAACAATATTCCGATAAAGTTGTACTCTCCCACACACTACACAACTGGACACACCTTATCACAGAACCTGATGGACTTGTATGATTTGGAAGCTCTCGGCTGACCAGTTTCGCGAACGCCTATTTGACATCATCAGCCGTAAACAACACTGGTCGACTCCATACTTTAATGGAAGCACCACGACCAAGGCGCAACTCAATATTCATTTTCGTCAAGAGTATGCCGTCTACATCCGAGACTTTTCCGTTCTTCTCGGTCGGCTACTTGGCAAGAATCCTCCATGGCAAATGCGGCATCAACTGGCCACGACGATCTACGAAGAAGAAACTGGCGGACTCTCTCTCGGAAAACCCCATCATGAACTCTTTTTACACATGATGTTGGGGCTTGGCTATCCACGCGCGGAATTTCGTGACGTGGAACTGCTTTCGCGAAGTTTTGCATACCGGGAATGGCTCGATAACATTTGTCAAGAAGAGGAGTGGATCATGAGCGCAGCAGTTTTGACGCTTCTCGTAGAAGGGTCAGCCAATGATCGGGAAGAGGCCTTCAACCAAAACCCCAAAAAATCCAAAGTCGACATTGAAGACATCGTCTTAAAACACCCACTCGTGGTCTACCATGGCCTCGACCCCAACCACATGGATCTTGTGCGTGCCCGGGAAATGACCGAACCGGGCAATCGACGAATCGTTTACGATCTCATTGTTAAAGAAGCTATCGCAAGCGGACAGTCGACTCTAGTCTTAGAGCGCTTAGAAGAAGGCTTGAAGTTATGGCTCCAATACCGCGACGGCATTGCTCGCGCGTGCGGCCTACGGCAAGTGTAAATCATCCCGCAACACCCCGCCTCCACCTTCTGATTCAGCCCAGCGTGAATAGGGCTCGCGCAAGAATACCTTCCCCTGTTTGGGCGGCAATCCATCCTGTCTGGCGACGTTGCTCGTCCTTTCGAGGAGTATGCGCAGTCCTCTCGCCTTGCCAGACAGGCGTCTCAGCACCCAAACAGGGGAAGGTATTCTTGCGCGAACCCTTATCTGACCAAAATATAATGCAGGGCCGTATCCGCTAATATCGCTGCCCAGGCCACACCGTTCAACAAAAAGAGTTTCCGCTGATGTTGCCCCCATGCACGGTACATGGCCCACACAATACACACCTGGGTGAGAATGGAAAACGGTCGATGAACATGTGCGGACATCCCCCCACTTTCGCTCGCAATCGCCGAGACTGCGGCTAACAGATAGAAAATCAACGCTCCAGCTTGAATCCACACGGCCTGTCGTCCATGTGCCTGACGGACCACATACACCATGACCCACGTTAAACACACCACCACGACAAGAAGCAATAAGGGAAATAAAGGCCAAAATATTTTTGCGCTCAGTTCCAAGACGAATTCTGCATTAATATTGTTAAGGAGGCATACTCCGCGACTTTGTGCGCTCTTCTCAATGAAAAGTCAATTGATCGCCCGAGCCCTAAAAGACGTTTCATCGCGCCGGCTATTTTGGTAACCTACTCAACATACGCTCTATGCTCCAACCTACATTCCGCCTTCTTAGGACCTGAGAGAAAATAACTTGGACACTATCGCGCCAAGATTTGAGTCGGATTTGGACGGAACGATTGAGGAAAACCCGAGGCATAGCACAGCTATGGTGAGGGTGTTTCGATTGAGGCCCGTTCAAAGATGGCCCGAAGATTGGATGCGAGATGTCCACGTTATTTTCTCTCAGGTCCTTAGTGCCCAGTCATGCGTGATAATACAAAATTTCCGGCCTTATGATCGATCGCCTTCGGTCTTCAGCCTAAATACCTGAGCAGTGACAACTAACTTTTAAATTCGAAAGAATAAAGGTGTCCGGGATTTGGCTTGTCTTGCATTCGCTTGACCTTACTCCCTAGAATCGTGCCACGTATGGCATCTGTGAAGAAGTCCCTGAAAAAATCTGTAGTAAAAACCTCAGCGTTGGCACCAAGTATTGACCGTGGTCCCAAGCGGCGTTTCCAGAATCGTCTTTTGAAGTGGTACGACGAATTTGGGCGGGACTTACCCTGGCGGCGAACGTCCGATCCCTACAAGATTTTGGTGTCTGAAGTGATGCTGCAACAAACGCAGGTTGATCGGGTGATTCCAAAGTACCACGAATTTTTGGGCAAGTATCCCACGCTAAAAGATCTTGCTGCGGCCCAACCGGATGATGTGCGCGAGACCTGGTATCCGCTTGGCTATAATGTTCGTCCCTATCGATTGCATAGTATTGCCTGTGAGGCGGTCGAGCAGTATGGCGCCACCATTCCCAAAGATCCTGAAAAGCTTCAGGCGATGAAGGGCATTGGCCGTTATACTGCAGGTGCTGTAAGGTCCTTTGCCTTTAATGAAGACGCGCCAATTTTGGATACCAATGTCATGCGCGTGTTGCATCGCGTGTTTTTGGGGAATGGCGATCCGAAGACGAAAAAACCTCGGCTGTGGGTGATGTCGGAAGAGTTGATCCCCAAAGGGAAAGGGTATGATTTCAATCAGGCCTTGATGGATTTTGGCGCCATGATGTGTACGGCACGAAATCCTAAATGTATGTGTTGCCCGATGCGAGATTTTTGCCAAGCCTATCCCGCAGAAACGAAATAGCCGGCTATTCCTATGTCCAATAACATTATTCAAGTTGCCGCTGCAGTGATTGAATGTGATGGTCGGTACCTCATTACCCAACGAGGACCACGGACCCATTTAGCAGGGTTTTGGGAGTTTCCTGGTGGAAAACGAGAACCCGGAGAGAGTTTGGAGGCCTGCGTGCTTCGAGAGGTGTATGAGGAGCTAGGGGTTGAGGTGACCCAGCCAACTCCCTTTATGGTCATTCAGCACGAATATCCAGAAAAGGAAGTAGAGTTACATTTTTTCTCCTGCTCGATTTCGCAGGGAGAGGTTCAACCGCTCGGATGCGCCGATTTTCGATGGGTGACTCCTGAGGAATTAGCGAACTTTGCATTCCCACCCGCTGATGACCCTGTGGTGGCTCGACTTCGGGAACGGCCTGGGGTTAGGACCTGAGAGAAAATAACTTGAACAATTTCGCGCCAAGATTTGGGTTGGATTTGGACGGAACGATTGAGGAAAACCCGAGGCATAGCACAGCTATGGTGAGGGTGTTTCGATTGAGGCCCGTTCAAAGATGGCCCGAAGATTGGATGCGAGATGTGCAAGTTATTTTCTCTCAGGTCCTTAGCCTTTGCGCCCTCGTGTACTTGATGAGTGGTTGCTCCTGGACTCCGCGCGTGGAAACCTCGATTTATGAAGGGCCACAAGTTTCGGTCTCGCTCATCACCGTCTCAGATGAATCCTTTGAGGCGGATCATCCGGTCACGTTACAAGTGGACACCCTGGCACACATCCTTCGAGGGCTCCAGATTCGACGAGGCAACCGTTTACTCCAAAGGATTTTTTCCGGTGAGGCTATCCCCCAACGGGTTTTGACCGAAGAACAGATTGCCATATTGTCCCCTCAATTGCAGAAAGCTTTTTCGCAAGTGACCCCGGAAGAACACGTCATCTTCCAAACCACGGGCACTCATGAGACAGGGATTCGCGCAATCAAAGGGATCATGTACGTCCATGGCGATGATCTTTATGTCACATTGAATTTGGAGACCCACAGTTCACACACCTCCACAAAATCTACTGGGAAGGGAGTACGTGCGGATCAAGAGGGTAGCGGATTGCCCGTTGTGGTCTTTTCTCCTAAGGAGGCCCTTCGTGCGATGAAGCAACCTCCTGGGCTCCTTGGTGGTGAAAAAACCAATCATATCGTCATTAATGTTCCACTCCTTGCATCACTTCACAGACAGAACCCCACAGACGCACTCCAAACCGAACAGGAAAGGTCCAAACCCCTTCCCGCATTACCTCCCAATTTTGAAAGCACCATTTATAAGGAAACGGACAAAGGGGCAGATACAAGTTCGACGCCCTATTCCCCAACATCAGCTCGGACGCCGAAAAACACAGACACCCAAACGTTGATAGAAGAAATCAAAACACTTCGGAAGGAACTCGCGGAACAAAAAAAGGCGATTGAGCAGTTAACACACGAAGCAGCAGGAACCCGTTAACCTAGGAACAGCAATTGGGCGCAAAAAAAAACGGGTAAGATACTGGGGTGCATGGTGAAATACAACAGGTCGTGATCACCTCGGTGGTGAAGAGACCTTTAGCATGAATGTAACTACTCAGGTGGGTAGGCTGAAGGCCGAAGGCTTTTAGGGGGCAACCATGCGTGAGCATATAAAACTTCAGGTAATTATGAGTGATAGCCTTCAGTCTTTAGCCTTCAGCCTAAATACCTGAGTAGTTACGAATGAATTCGTATTAGCTAAGGACCTGAGAGAAAATAACTTGCACATCTCGCATCCAATCTTCGGGCCATCTTTGAACGGGCCTCCATCGAAACACCCTCACCATAGCTGTGCTATGCCT
>JADFRB010000204.1:308-4873 GCA_022561525.1 Nitrospinota bacterium | reverse complement strand
CTCGCCATTTTGCCGTGCTCACGTACTGAGAGTACGCTCCGCGCGTCAAAATGGCTGCGGCCTTGCTGGATAGACCCTTCGGAAAGACTCAGGGCATGCTTTTTTGAACATTCCCTTCCCCTGATGCGAGCTGGCTTGCCTGGAGCATCTATGGGTCATGGACCTGAATTATTCAACAGACCCATACTAAGAGTATGCGCAGTCCTCGCGCCTTGCCAGACAGGCGTCTCAGCACCCAAAATGGGAAGTTATTCTTGCGCGAACCCTTACAATCCAGCCGAGTCGCTCCTTCCATTCCTCGCTCCGCTTTTTCACGCAACCACCTCCCAATAGTCTATCACTTGACCCTCCAAGGTGGTCTTGCCATCATGAGGATTGGTTTTACCATACGAAATTTCAGCATTTTCCCTGAAGGAGAATTATGTCCACGCGTTGGAGTCGAGCTCTTATCAGCCTCGTCATGGTGTTCAGTTACTCATCCGCCGGGTTTGCCGAAACCGGACAACCGACACAGGTGCATCCAGAGCAAGCAGATGTTCAAAAAACCCCTCAGCAAATTCAAGAAGCAAAAGAATTGGAACAACTCAGCCCTGAAGAATTTCGCTTGTTAGTCCTGGGATCCCAAATTTATCTGGGTCGGTTTGGATATGGGATTGGGCCTTTTTCGGGGGAGCTCGATCAGCCAACACAAGACGCCTTGCGCGCCTATCAGAAGTACGTCGGCATTTCAGAAACGGGAACGATCAATAAGGAAACACTGGAACACCTCACGGATGATAATAGGACCCTGGATCAGATCCTTCCACTCATCCCAAAATATCGCTTTGAAGATGCGAATTGGGAGGAGATGGTTTCGGCTCATGGGACATGGGCACTACCGAATCTTCCTGTCAAAGAAGCCCTGCAAACCTCACAAATTTCCTGCCACCGGAAATGGAATTTATGTTCGGTCTCCACCGCGAAATTGGCCCCGGGATATACCGCCACCTTGTTGAGCTATACCAATCTGTATGAGATTGAAACCTGGAATGAAGCAGAAATTGTGACAAAATCTGCGAAAACGGGAACCTGTGTCTCAACAATTTTGCTAATTCGGCATGCAGAACAATCTATTACTCGCCTAACCTCTTTTGAACGAACTGAGACCGAGCCATGCACGACAGTGATCCCGCGCGAAATTCCCATGCAATTGACCGACGGATCTCAAATCTACCGGGCATTGAAACACCAAAAAAGTCAAGATGCGCAACAAATCCTACGCGTGAAGCACACCATGTCATCCAAGGCGTCAGAACCGACCACACCGTAACAGATTATACGTTTACTTTTTGTAACTACTTAGCTCTGTAGGCTGAAGGCCAAAGGCTGAAGGCCAAAGACTGAAGACTATCACTCATAATGCCTGACGTTTTGTATGATCACGCATGATTGCCCCCTAAAAGCCTTCGGCCTTCAGTCTATCCACCTGGATAGTTTCTATCTTTTGACCAATTGATAGAGCAACACGGTTTTTGTCGTTGTCTGTTTTGCCGGCGGTCGCGGCCACTCCACATCAAGGTTCCTCAGAGTCAATTGAAATTGGGAAGCAAAGCAAGATTCAACGGCTTCCACTCCCAGCCGATTGGGATCGCAAAACAACCCGATTCCACCAGTCGGCAAGACCTCCACCAATAACCTACAAATATCCTCAAGAAACTCGTTGTCATAAAAAATTTCGCTGCCCAAAACCAGATCATAACAATCGAGGGGTTTAGAAATCTTGGCCCAATCCAAAATGCACGTATGATAATTAGGGATGGCATTGAGCCGACACGCGTCTTGGATCGAATCCATGACCATCGGCACTTTGTCTGAAAATGTCGGCACTCCCCCTAATTTACCGCAGACCATCCCCGCAAGACCGGTTCCACATCCCAACTCTAAAATTGTTTTCCCGTGTAGTGTATCCGAAAAGAATTCTTGGATGAGATATTCCGATAACGCGACCTCCGAAGCCCACAGGCGATTCCAATAAAACCATTCATTCGATTCGGCATCAAGGCCGCCAAACTTCTCCTGCGAGCGAATATGTCGTTTTGATTGAATGACAAGCTGAATCGTGCCAACCTGCGGAAGTACCACTGTTTCAATTTTTGACATGGGATCTTACACCTTCTGGGTTTAGCAATTAAAATTGTAAGAAAATTTGGTCAATGGGACAGTTCCAAAACTCGAATTTCTCAAGGGATAATATTATCTGACTCTTTAAATGAATATCCAAGAACAAAAGGGGCTGTTCAAAAAGCCCGTCCAGCAAGGCCGCAGGGCCTTTGGCGCGCAGAGCGTACAGCAGTACGTGAGCACGACAAAGGCCCGAGAACGCCGCTGGCGGACTTTTTCAACAGCCCCTCATTGAAAGGTCTGAAGCAACTGTTCCCAATTGGAAACCCTCGTTACTCCAGATGCCGAAAAACACCGGTTCCATGGCTGATCCATCAGAAAGACCTTAATCCCTCGACTGACATAATTTTGAACATGCTCAGGATGGTCATCCACGGCAAACACCAACCCTTCAGCCACGTCGGTCTTATCACCGGTGAGATGCAGTTCATCAAAAGGAAACTCATGTCTATGCAGCCACTCTTCTGTTTGCGGTCGCGTACTTGGACGACGAGCCGTAATGATCACAATCCTGAACTGCTGCTGAAGGTGGTGTAACGCCAAACTGGCACCTGGCACCACGGGAAGAGTCGGAATACTGCATTCATGAAAATAGTCAAATATTTTCTCAATCAATTTCCGATCAATGACACTCCCATCCAATCCCCCAGCACTGGCGTACAGTTCCCCTGGCCATAACTCTCCGGTCAATTCGTGATAAATCCGTTGAACCTCTTGTTCGGACAACGCCAGCACGTTATCAATATCTACCGCAAACCCTGGTTTCATGTTCACCTTTCAGGGGCTGTTGAAAAAGCATGCCCTGAGTCGTTCCGAAGGGTCCGCCTGCGGCCTTGCCTGTGGAAGGGCGCGTCTTGGTGCGCCTGGGTTGGGCGGGTCAGACAACGGGCCTTTTTGAACAGCCCATGGCTATTTAGGGTTCTCTCAATTCATCAAACGGTATTGGTCTTATTGAAATTTTTATTTAATAAAGATCCCCGCAGCAAGCTGACGGGGTATTTAGAGGAACAAAATGATTTGAAAATCCCCCTAACCCCCTTTTCCAAAGGGGGAATCTAAGGGGTAACCCCGTAACAAACTACGGGGAATAGCAAGTTCAACAGTCCCTTTCATGAAAACCATTCAACAATCATCGGACCATTTTTGCAGAATCATCATTTTTGTGGGTCCTGTCAAGATACCATTCGACAGGACTTTTTCGGTACACCAAAGACAGCAAGGGATGAGGAAGTGAAAAAGATTATTTCGCGGCAAGATTTGAAATGACTTGTGAAGCAGAGTCAGCTTCTAAGGAGCGATCGGTGAGCGCACGATAGGCTTTTTTAATCGTCCCAACGGGGGACACCTGCATTAAAAACGGTGTACGCCAGTCTCCATCTGCCACATCGATTTCTTCGGGAATCAACACGTGTCGAAGGTTCATCTCAAAGGCAGCTTGGATTTTTAACGGGACTCCCCCCACCACACCAATTTGGCCAGTTGGCGTAATCGTCCCCGTTAAAACGCGATCGTGTGGCAACGGATCTCCTTTCGCCAGAGCCAAGACACTCAAGCCGATCATTCCCGACAAACTTTCTCCATACATGGTCAAGCCCTGGTGCAGAAGGGTAAGCGTCACAGTCCAAGAATTAGGATCCAAGTGGCTCACCTTTGCGACTTGATCAATCGCTTGTTGAACAGCTCGCTGGGCTCCTGGGGAAAACCGGCCCGGTGATGTGTGAAATTGCACACGAAGACCGTCATGATCACGCCGATGCTCAAACTGAATGGTCACTTCAGCCACCACACCAATTTGCTCCCAATGCTTATTGAGGGTCGTCCCTAAAATAGGAACTGTCACACGCTGAACGGAATTCGGCGGGACCGGTTCAGCCGCTGCAATCGGAGCAGCCAGGCACCACGACAAGATAACGGTCAAAAAACTGAGTATGAAGATACGACGAAGCCAGTGAGGGTGAAGGACGGTATTCTGAACTCGAAAGTCCCAGCACCGAAAGATCGTCGAAGATTTTTCCTGATTCGCGACCATCGTGTCTATCCCCTTTGAAATCCTTCTTTGGCTTTTTCGGGAAAAAGACGTATCAACTTGAACCGAAAAACAGCAGTTGGGCGAAAAAAACCTCCTACGATTTTTGGTCTATATCGTGAAAGAGAAACAGTCGTGGTCACTTTGGAGGTGATGAGACGTTTTTCTGTTTTTCGAGGGGCGCCAAGAGCTTGTGGGGGACTGTTGTGATCCAACGGTGGTTTCTCGGAGCCTGTCCGAGATTAGCGATCGTCGCGAGGATGTGCTGGTTTGAGTCAGATATTTCGATCGTTTGAGGCGAATAGTGGGACTATTCAACGAAAACGGGGAATGTTCAACAGTCCCATACCTTACCTTCAGCAGGTTCCTGCAACCGATA
>JADFRB010000204.1:0-298 GCA_022561525.1 Nitrospinota bacterium | reverse complement strand
GCTCAAATCCTCATGTATTCGCCTATACATTCCGGTTTTCCGCGCGCGGCTTCCTTGCCCTCACAAAAAATGCCTGGTTTTTAGAGGTACCCTTGAATATGTTGGAAGGTTTCTGCCTACGAACCGATAATGAAAGCATGAGGAAAAACCGCAAATTGGTGGAAAGAATAAGACCCAAATTTAAGAAGCCTTAGAGGGAAAAATTTTCCACGAGGCGCCACCCGCCCCGGTGCCCCCTCGTGACACAGCCCATGCAGCAGCGTGATTTCGGCACGCTGCTGCGTAGAGGGTCCTCTCC
>JADFRB010000203.1 GCA_022561525.1 Nitrospinota bacterium | reverse complement strand
TAGCCCAGGGGTGAAGCGGGAGGTCTCATGCGCCAGAATACCAAGGACAAGACCTAGCGCCTCCCCGTCTTATGTCGTGGAGGAGGCTCAAAGGAGGGCTACATCATGCGACGTGTTGACTACTTAGTAGGGACCCACGATTTCAAACCGATGTCACCGAGATGAAATGCTCGGCATTCGGCTATGAGATTATTAAGAATATGGAGTAGTCATTCAAAACCCAGGATCGCTCGCGTCGGTTTTGAATCAGGACCACGATGGAAAACAGCTTCTGCCCAAGCGATGTGACAGGCGACGAAGGGTCGAGCGATGGCAAGCCGTGTGCGAAGACCGAAGCCGCGCGTAATCGTGGCGGAGGAGAATATCGAGAGCCGTACCGCTGTGTGCGCCATGATCACCCGATTGAATTGCCTAGCGGTCTCAGCCCTCTCCGCATCGGATACGTTGAAGGCCATCAGACGTCGCCATGTGGATCTACTCCTGTTGGACTTGGTCTGGAGCAATGGGGAGGACGCATTGCATAAAATCCGGCAACTCACGCTCTGCTTCCCGTCGTCATTATGAGTTACCTTGTAACACCGGCTCTGGCTAGGCGTCGGTGTAACCGGGGAGCCCAAAGCTTTTTAGTCAAACCGGTACAGCCCGATCAGTTAGCTTTTTCGTTGTTTCGGTATCTCCTGTGAGGCAATGGCATTTGGGGAGAACGCAAAAGGATGACATGGCCCCAAACCAAAGATCTCAAAGATTAGGAAATACCATCTTGGGAATCTAACCCGGCGGGCAAGCCCTGCACCCGCTATACGGAGGTTTCACCGTATCTGAGGAGAGACAGTAGGGTACTGATGGATATTGTGCTCCCCTTAGTCACTGCCGAGACATCTTGGGTTCGGGTATGCCGACTGAGCAACTGACCGGTCTCTGGTGAGCTTTGGCAGCCGGAGCCTGTCTGGGCGGGAATGGCTCCTTAATCGGCGCCTCAGCTAGCCTTGTAGTGGCGGGGATTGCTGAACGGAGCGGTGTGCCCATCCGGTTCCTCCCGTTTATGAAGGTCGCCTTTCCGCTCATGCTGCTCTAAATCGCCATCTGTACAGGATATGTCTGGTGGAGGTCCCTATGAACGCACGTGACATCATGACTACGACTCCCTTAAACCTGTCGCCGGATTGTTCAGTCGGGGAGGCCCTCCGGAAGCTTCGCGACACCAAGTTCCAGGCCTTTCCCGTGGTCGATGCGGACGGGGTCCTGGTGGGAACCCTGGATATCTGGCGAGTGCTGCGCCATGTCCTGCCTCCTTATATTGTTTCAGGGGATCTTCCGGATGTCCGGTTTGCCCCTGATCTGGAGCAGTTCCATGAACGGCTGGCCAAGATGCGAGACGACCCCGTCGCCAGCATTATGAATCGAAATCCTCCGCTGGCCCGGCCCAACGACTCGGTCTTGGAGTGCGCAACCTTAATGCTGAATGCCCCGAAGATCATTCATTTGCTTCCAGTGGTTGATGAATCCGGTCGCCTACTCGGAGTCACTGCTCCTTGGGATCTCATTAAAGAAGGGATGTGACAATGGAACTGATCCATGGACTTCACGTCAAAAACCTTCCTGGAGATATCTACGGAGGCATGGTCGCCGCCGTGGTGGCCCTCCCTTTGGCCCTGACCCGGGTCGATGGAGAGGATACCTTGGCAGAGGTGAAACGAGTTGTCCCTATGCTTCCGGTTGTCATCATGAGTCACTTAGTCACACCAGCGTTGGCTCGACGTCGGTGCGATCGAGGGGCGCAAAGCTTCCTGGTGAAACCCGTACGGCGCGATCAATTAGCAGTCACGCTACTTCGGCATCTTTTGTGAGGTCAACGGCAAGGGAGGGACATGGCAGAATGGCATTATCCCAACACAAAAACCTCGAAGGCAGGGGGATGTGTTCTGGAGAAACTGAAAGAGAGGAAGGGCCCTGCTACCGTTGCGGAGGGTTAACCGTTCTTGAGGAATTCTCCCCGGATGCTGAAGGTGCCTCGATCTGGGGAATTCCAGTCTTCCGGTGCCTTAACTGTGGAAATCTAATAGACTCCGTGATCCGGGCCAATAAGGACGGGGCTTTTGACCAAGGGAGGTCGAGCCACAGGGAGAGAGGAGGCCAGGCACCGAACCCTTGATAGGATATTCAATTTACCTCTGGGAATGGCTCTTATCCAATAACTGTGGGTGATTGTTGGCTGCCAAATCTAAATGGAGAATATGCCACCATATGTCATCCCCTTCGCGGCGAAGCCTGTGATCATTTGGGATTTGCTCGAAGCCGGGAAGATCCCCGGTGAATATCTCACGACTGATTACGTAACATAACAATTCATCGAGTGGCTTGGGCACTATGTGCTCAGTGTAACCGCCGGAAGCTATTCCCTCCCACAACTGGCCTCCTTGCTTGAACAGCTAGACTCACGACACCAATTTTTTTTTCTTCAAAAAACTCAAAGAAGCAAGTCCAAGCAGTCTGAAGCCCTCCCCTGTATTACGGTTTCATGACGGACTTTCATCCGCTCCTTTTCACCTCAAAGGGGTTGTCCATGAAACGATTGATCCTCGGTTTACATTTCAACAATCTTCGTGGAGATATTTACGGAGGCACGGCCGCAGCGGGAGTGGCCTTGTCCTTGGCTTTAGCTTTTGAGGTTGCCTCGGGGGCCGGGGCCATTGCCGGACTGTATGGCGGGGAAGGAAATAGAAAAAATAAACGCCCTTTTTGGGCAAACAAAAAAGTACCGAAGGAGCAGCGAGGTGTCAATTACGCCAATCATCGGTTTCAAAATGGGGGGGTCAGTCTGCGATGAGGCATCACCGGTCTCTGTGCCAAGGATTTCGACACAGATTGGCGTGTGGGTGAGAGAGGGCCAAAGGGGGTTTTTCGGCTCAGGAGCTGAACCGGAATACATCGGCTCTCGGGAGGGAATCAGGCCGTCTGAAAGAAGATCGCATGCACGCGCCGGTGAACAGGGCGGGGCTCTGGTGGGCACGGGGCTGGGGGGGCTTCTCTTGGCTCGCCGGTGGCTGAGGGGGAGACCTGGGTAATTGGATGATTGGAGCCAGGGAATAGGAAATTCTTTACACTTTTCGGAGCCGCTAATACGTCTCCATTGCATTCTTTTCCTGCAAGGTTCTTTTCGTTTTCACCAATTGCTTGGAATTGGTCTAGTCACCCTTGTCTAAAGTTTTTACGGTTTGCCCGGCCGCACGAAGGCCTGATTGAACCCGGTCACTGCATCACCAAAAAAATTCCAATGAAATTCTCATGGAATTCCAAGGAGTTCGAAGCCAGCTTCACCACAGATAGGCATCGGCCTGCTCAAGGTGGCATGGCTTTCGCTATATCGTATCCCCAAAGCGGGCAAAAAGTTTGAACCTATTAACCACATTACATCTAACAAAAAGGAGGGATCACATGAGAAGGGAAAAAACCACAAAAGAATTAATGAAACATCTTACCTTGGGGGCTATTCTGGGGTTGGGAGTCATGGCGGGAGGAGTGGGCCAAGCGAACGCGACGCCGCTGCTCAACGGTCAGGTTATAGAGACCACCCTCCTCTTTCCAGACACTAGCACAGCACCCTTCGGGTCTCAAACCGATACGGTTGTCGCGGGAGTGGAAATCGCTGATGCTTTTGGACAGGGTGTGACTTCTATCGATTTTTCCGACACCAACATTAAATTCACTGCTCTTAATGACGATACCTTGCTATCCGCGACATTCAATGGTTTTCGCTTTTTTGATGTCAATGGAACCATTACCCCCTGGGCTGTAAGCATCAACCTTGGCCAAACCAACGTGCCTGGATTTGACAACACCCGGCTTACGTTTGACGAAAACACCATCTTTGCGAATTTCGAGAGTTTAGTGATTTCGACAGGCCAAATGGTATCTTTGGATCTCAGACCGGTGCCCGAGCCCAGCACGATGTTCTTGATGGCTTCTGGGCTGGCCGGGTTGGCCGCTTGGCGCCTTCGCAAGCAAGGCAAGGCTGCCTTGGTCACCTAATTCAAGATGACACGGTCACCGATTTGGGCAAATACTCAACGGCCCCTTTCCGAACATCGGAAAAGGGCCGTGTCTTTTACGAAGGGGTATTGTATCCGAAGTCCGTCGTGACCGGTGATGCAGGAAGGCGGGATTTACCTCATGACAGACTCTTGCGCTGATTCTCTCGGAGCCTTTGGCTTAGGCACCGGTTTCGTTGTCCTCACCGCTTTCTCCAAACACTCCCCCACTATTTTCGCCAGCACCGGAGCGTGGGGGTTCCTAATGAGATCTCCATGAGACCCTGGAACGCGATACACCTCGATTCCACCAACCGCACACCGCCCCCAGCCCAATGTGTCATCTGAGCAAGGGTTGGCTGTAACCTTGAAAGAGTGTATAGAAAAAGGCCAGGAGGACACCAAGTAAGGAGACTGAGGCAACGATTACATCCCAGTAGTTTTTTAAGGCGTGGACTTGCGAGTAAAAACGGGCCCCGTTCAGTGAACCGAACGGGGCCCGTCCCGTTTTCCCCCTAGCCACTTCCTAACAGCTGCGCATCTTTCCTCCTGCCTCAAAACAAGAGCTCTCCACATATCTTCATTCTACTCCTACTTTTCTCGTTCACCATCGAGGACGGAATGTGGTGACTTACGGTAAGGTATTGTGGGTACCCCAAGTATTTCGTGGTTTGTCTTGCCTTCAGAGGGTCTCTTTTCACCTTCTGAGGACCTATCCACATTCTGAATGCTTTCTTTCAATTTTTTTGCAAGGACAGCCACATGCGGGTATTTCAACAACTCAAGATGTCCACCTGGGACTTCGTATACCTCAATGCCTCCAGCAACAAGGTTTCCCCAGTGTAATCTT
>JADFRB010000202.1 GCA_022561525.1 Nitrospinota bacterium | reverse complement strand
CGATCAGAAATTGGGGCCAGACTCGATGAAGAAAAAAGACACGAGCGCCGTTAACCAAAAGGAAAATTTATTCGAGTCTGACCCCTTTTACGAGCGCCGTTAACCAAAAGGAAGATTTATTCGAGTCTGACCCCTTTTAACACCAAAATCCTGCTATGAAAGCAGGGACCAGGCGAGGATGCTGCCAAAACCCATGGCGAAGACGCCGGCACAGGCTTTGATTCGGGGTTGCCAGTGGGTGGCTCGTTGAGCCATGACGATAAACGGCACACTAACGACGGTGCTCATGACGAACATGCCCGCGATGGTGCCTGCTCCGAAGAAAACAATATAGACCAATCCAAGGAGGGTCGAGGGCATGGTCGTCATCACAGCCAGAGTTAAGGCTGCGCTTCCTGCAACGCCATGAACCACTCCCACGCCAAAAGCCGTTCGCAAGGAATTCCTGAAGTGATTGTGAGCATGGACTTCTTGATCTTGCACGTGAACATGCACATGGGTGTGGGTACTGTCATCATGCGAGTGGGTATGGACGTGAAGAGTCAATGGTTGGCTTGCCCGCCACAGCAAGAGCCCGCCCAACCCGATGATCATCCCGGCCACCAGGACTTCGGTGATGGTGGCATAAGTGGCTGGGATTTGCCACTTAAAACTCAACACAAGTGCTCCCAATACCGCTAGAGTGACGGTGTGCCCCATTCCCCAAAATAGTCCCAAAATTGACGATCGTTTTAGGCTCTCAGTTTCTGCCGCCAAGGTGCCCACGGCTACGACATGATCCGCATCTAACGCATGTGACAGCCCAAGCAGGAATCCGAGAAACAATGAGGTAAGAATGAGGTCATCCATGAATGTGTTTTTGTAGGGTGGGCATGGCCCACCTGACAGCTTTTATGAGGTACGTCGAATGACTAGCACGCCGTCCCGAATCGTGACAAGTACTGATGAAACCCGATCGTCTGCCGCAACCACCCGATTCAACTCCTGAATGGCGGCGGTGGAATCATCAAGGGGTGGATGGATGATAACGTCACCATTCCACAACACATTATCGATGAGCATCACGCCGTTGGAAGCAAGCAGCTCTAAACCCCGCTGGTAGTAATTCACATAATTGATTTTATCCGCATCGATAAAAATGACATCGAACCACCCCTTCAACTGGGCCATCGTTTCTAACGCAGGACCAAGAAATGCCGCAATCTTTTTGCCAACAGGACTTTGGGCCCAATACTGTTTCGCAAACTCCGTGGACTCCGAATCAATATCACACGTGATGACCGTGCCATCGTCTGGTAACGCTTCGGCAAAACAGAGTGCACTGTATCCGGTGAACGTTCCAATTTCCAGCACTCGTTTTGCGCCCACTAATTGCGCCATCAGTTTGAGAAAGGCACCCTCTAAGGGCCCCACAACCATTTGTGGAAGTTCGATCGAACGAAAGGTTTCTTCCCGCAATCGCCGACACACATCCGACTCGGGAATCGAATGCGCTTCGGCATAGGCTTCGATTTCAGGTGCAACCAGATTTTTCATATTGAGTGCCTCACTTTCAACAACACCTCCCACAGTACCTGTTTCTCATGGGCCCTCTACCTCCTCTAACCCCTCCAGGGGAACGGTACCAGCCATACCCATTGCAATCGTGTGCATGTCTTTGTACAGTCCGACCCTTATGATGTGCAATAATCCTAGAAACGGTAGTTGGATCACATGAAGGAGTGCTTCACATGTCACAGACGACGGACGGGCTAGAGAAACTCAAAACCAAACTTCTTGAGATCCAACACTTGCGGGATGCCGCGTCGCTACTTTCCTGGGATCAGGAAACGTATATGCCTACCGGCGGGGGCCAAGCCCGGGCCGATCACATTGCCACCCTCCAGACATTGGCCCACGACAAGTTTGTATCTCCTGACATTGAAGACGTGCTGTTACACCATATTGACCCGATGACAGGCTTGGCAAATAGCAAGGGCACTGGATTGGATGAGGCATCCCAAGCTCTACTTCGAGAAACCTGGCGTGACTTTAGCCGGGCTAAGAAGCTGCCTTCTGAATTTATCACTCGCCTCGAACGTGAATGCTCCCTGGCGCAACAAGTGTGGACAGAGGCCCGCCAAGACAATAACTTCGCGACATTCCTTCCGAATCTTCGGACCGTCGTCGCACTGAAGTATGAAGAAGTGGAGTACTTAGGCTACACCGATTCGCCGTACAACACCCTGCTCGATACCTATGAACCAGGCGCAACCGTGGCCCAACTCCAGCCGTTGTTCACCACCATTCGGGAGGGCCTGGTCTCGTTGCTTGAGCAAATCCGGCAATCCCCTACTCCACCAAATGATCGAATCCTGTATCAAACCTATGACACCGATCGTCAACTGGAATTCGGAAAACTCGTGTTGGCGAAAATGGGCTATGACTTCTCCCGTGGCAGACTGGACTTATCCGCACACCCGTTTACCACCTCGTTTCATCCCACTGACGTCCGTGTCACCACGCGCGTGTTTGAAAAGGATTTACAGTCTTGCCTCTTTAGCTGCATTCATGAGGGTGGCCATGGACTGTATGAGCAAGGGTTGCCACCCGGGCACCATGGCACACCGCTGGGGGAAGCCCTGTCCCTGGGCATTCATGAAAGCCAATCTCGCCTTTGGGAAAATAGCGTCGGACGCTCTCGCGCGTTTTGGGAATACTTCTTTCCCTTGCTGAAAGATCAGTTTCCCAATCAACTCAGCGGCATCAATGTGGACACATTCTATGCGGCGATCAATACCGTGAAGCCATCGCTCATCCGAGTCGAAGCGGACGAAGTGACCTACAACCTGCATATCATGGTGCGCTTTGAGATCGAGCTCGATGTCATTGAAAAGCGGGTTGGCGTGGAAGACTTGCCGGATCTGTGGCGAACAAAAATGAAGGAGTACCTCGGAGTCGTTCCCGAACGGGATGCCGACGGTGTGCTCCAAGATGTGCATTGGTCCTTCGGCGCGTTTGGATATTTTCCAACCTATACCCTGGGCAATCTCTATGCAGCCATGCTGTTTAACAAAGCAGGTGAGGATTTGCCCACACTTCAAACTGACATCGCGCAAGGGAACCTGATCCCTTTGAAGGAATGGCTCAACCACCACATCCATCGCCACGGACGGCAATTCACCTCCAAAGAGTTGATTCAACGCGCCACCGGACAAACGCTAAGCGCCGAGCCATTTCTGCAATCGCTTCGAGATAAAATGCAGGAGGTTTACGGATTTCCGGCTTAAAAAATCGTGAGGCGTAAGACGGGAGAAGGAAGGCGAACAGTCTCCTCTCCGCCTTCCGCCTTCCGCCTTCCGCCTTCCGTTTCACGCTTCCCTTTGTATCCAATTGATACAGTGATGTATCCGATTGGATACAAATTACCCTCTTTTGCAATATACTTTTCCTCTGGTATATCTTTCTTAAGGGTTATCAATAAACACCAATCAAATCAGCACCTTCACACACATCGCACTCACCTTTTTTTCGTTGGCATGGATTCTGCTTATGCCCAAGAGGGCAGGGCATTTCACTAATTCCTTTGTTTCGGATAGGTGAAATGATCTTATCGACATTCAATGCGTAGGGAGAAACGAAAAAATCACAAATACCAAAGAATGGTGAATCAGCAAGCCAGGACGGCAGGGAATATTTTCAAAAAGAACCTTGGAGAGACGTTCAAGGACTCACAAGAGTAGCAGGAGTGTAGGCATGAAATGCCCTTTCCGTCTTGTTTGTGTACTGCCAGGTTTAATCTTCCTGTGGACTTCACCTTCTCACGCCATCACGCTTCATGTATCTGACGATCAAAGCGTGTGGATTGATCGGCCAACCTCGTCTCCTAGTCGGCATCGGCACACTCCCTGGAAATCGCGCCAAAAAAATTCCCATTTGGGGAGTGCAAAAAACGCTTCCATTTCCATTCAAAAACTTCGCGGTGCTCATGAGGACCAAGGATTCGTCAAGTTTGATCTCTCGCCCTTGCCCCCTGACAGCCAAATCGAACGTGCGATATTACGACTTTGGTCCAACAAGGTGCAGAAGGCAGGCACGCTTCGCCTGCATGAGGTGTTAGCAGACTGGCACGAAGACACCATTCGTGGGAATCAGGTCCCGCCAACCACTCCCTCGTTTGATAGCCTGGCGATTAAGAAAGACGACAAAAACAAATTTATCACTATCGACGTCACCACCATCATCCAGAGATGGATAGACAACCCGGCCATGAATTTCGGCCTGGCCTTGGTTTCGGATCAGACTGACCCCGTAAAGATCGAACTGGATAGTAAGGAAAACCAATACACCAGCCATCCTATGGAAATCGAAGTCACGCTGTTACCTGGTTTGGGTTCTGAAGGTCCGCCAGGACTTCAAGGGCCATCGGGCCCACCTGGATCACAGGGTCTTCCCGGCTCAACGGGATCACCAGGGGAACCGGGACCACAAGGACCACCCGGGTCCACACCACTCCTCTTGATGGTTGGACAGAATTGCCCAGCCGGCAAGTTCCTGACTGGTTTTGATTCCGTAGGAAACATTCTCTGTGGAACTCCTCCCACTTCAACAGATCCTCCGGCCCCCACTGCCATTAACGATGTCGACCCGGGTGATGTGATCATCACGGAAATCATGATCAACCCCTCGGCGGTAACGGATGCCAATGGCGAGTGGTTTGAATTGTTCAATCAGCGCTCAGAGACAGTAGACATTCGAGGGTGGCGGATCGAAGACGAAAGTGGAAATACACATTCCATCCCGGACACCGATCCCATTCTCATTCCTGCGGGCGAATTCTTGGTACTCGGAAATAACAGCGAATCCTCAAGCAACGGTGGAATCTCCGTGGCTTATGAATATAACGCCATCACGCTGAACAAT
>JADFRB010000201.1 GCA_022561525.1 Nitrospinota bacterium | reverse complement strand
TTACAAAGGGGAGGGATGATCAGGGTTGAAGCCTCAAGAACGCCTGGCCACTTTTCCCACGGTAGAAAAACCCACCACCCTCTTCTCCAGCGAGCCTTTCAGGAAATGACTCGCCCCAATTTACCCACTCACTTGGGAGAAGACCCAAAATTTAAAATGTTGGTTAAAAACGTATCCAACGGATGCGGATCAGGTTGGAGCTGCGCACCAGCCAGAGTCGCAATCAGCGTGACACAAACCATTATTAATTCTCTCAGAAAGATAGACGGGATTTGAAGCCGTTTGCATTGTGTTTTCACCGTGCGCATTCCATGAAATCCTTGTGGGTCGGAATGAACCACTATTGGAGGAAGACAGACTCTAATGGGTTGAAATGTTCTCGACGCACAAACGGAGTCGGAAAATTCATTGGAATCAGTCACCTCCAAATCCAATGCATCTTCATGTGTTACTTCTTTGTAATTGTTTCACAAGATGGATAGGGGGATTTCATGGAAAAACCCTAGCTAGGCCAATATATCACCGTCCAATTTTTTATTGACAAGGGGCAAGGTGTCTGTTACGAATAATGCTAGGTGACAGAGTGGTCACTTCGGCATTTTTTGCAGCGTGGTTTGCGGGACAATGGGCGTCCTTCCCCAACGGGTTTTGGGAAAGGGCGTTTTTTTTTGCTCGTTAATGTGTTGTACGTCGAATGCTGATAGAATAGGTGTACCGTGGAATTTAAAGATTCCATGCCCAATTGGTCGATAAGGTATATAGGCAAAGGTGCCAGTTCAACCAGGGAAAAAGCCCTTCCTTATTTTCTGGTCAACTAAGGCGCCTTTTGTATTTCGAGAATAAAAAGGAACTATGATTTCTCATCCTGAAATGACTCAACCCGATTTGCTCCGACAAGTCGTGAAGACGTTGACTAGCCTGGGTTCTCCTGAAGGGCGCATTGATCAGGCGTTAGCGTTGTTGGGGCACAAGCCATTCCTTTCTCTCAAACCGTTGAAAGGAGCAAAAGCCCCAAAAGCCATGCCGGTCCTGATTGGGAAGAGTCCGGTCATGGAGGTGTTACATGCGGCGATTCAACGGATCGCGAATACGCCTGCGACTGTCTTGATTCGTGGGGAAAGTGGGACTGGCAAAGAACTCGTGGCGCGAAGCCTCCATGTCTCCAGTCGTCGTGCGGGCAACCCATTTGTCGTGGTGCATTGTGCTGCCGTTCCGGAGACTCTGATCGAAACGACCTTGTTTGGTCATGAACAGGGCGCCTTCACGGGTGCCCATCGACTAAAAAAGGGTCGATTAGAGCAGGCGGCCGGGGGAACGTTATTTCTGGATGAGGTGGGGGATATTCCCCTTTCCACCCAGGTCAAACTCCTTCGTGTTCTTCAGGAAAAGGAATATGAACGGGTGGGGGGAAGTGAGACGCTGCATGTCGATATTCGCGTCATCGCGGCCACGCACCGGAATCTAGAAGCCATGGTGCAAAGCAGAGAATTTCGGGAAGATTTGTACTATCGTCTCAATGTCGTCCCGTTGGTCTTGCCGCCGTTGCGTGATCGCAAGGGGGATGTGCCGTTGCTCATCCGACACTTTTTGGCCAAGTTCGATCAAGAACCTCGCCGGGGTTTCGAATTGGCGCAACCTATGGTAGATCTCTTGAGCGCCTATCATTGGCCGGGCAATATCCGGGAGCTGCAGAATTGTGTTGAACGGCTGGTGGTCCTGTCCGATTCACCAATCATCGATGTCGATTCCATTCCGGATTCGCTTACTTCGTATTTTGAACATATGCGGGCCGCTCGCCCTCTTCCAAAAACCAAGCTTCCCCACGCGTCTGCTCAGCAAACGCTCCCAGCCCGATTGGATGCGATCGAGCGGGATCGCCTTCGTGAAGCCCTCACCAAAGCCGGGTGGGTCAAAGCCAAAGCCTCCAGGTTGTTAGGGATGACCACTCGCCAGATTTCTTATCGAATGCAAAAGTATCAGCTCGTTGAGGAAGCCTGACTCCTTAACCAGAAAAAAAACGCCCTTATTTATCTTCCCCTAAAACCGAACAATTTTGTCGGGTTGTGAACAATATGGTCTGCTATGAACAATATTGTCAGATTTCACTACGGACGTTTATCAAGAATCGCATACGTTCTTTGAGGTTCTTCGATATTGGGATCTGGCAGGGTCCTTGCAACAAAAAATAAGTGAATACTTTCCTTGATGAATTTGAAGGAAAAATACCACGGCAGTGAACAGGTTATGACGAACGAGTCCCACAAAGGAGTGGCCTTGATCCCGGCATTAGCCTGATAACCAAACCATAAGTTCAGCCTCTTTGCGAAAAAGAGGTGATAGGCAAAGACGCCATCGTTCCCAAGGTGGACCCACGGCCGGTCCCGAGGAAATGATGGCGTTTTTTTATGGGGCTGTTGGAAAAGGCCGCCAGCGGCGTTCTCGGTCCGTCGTCGTGCTCACGTACTCCATGTACGCTGCGCGCGCCAACGGCCCTGCGGCCTTGCTGGACGGCCCTTTTTCAACAGCCCCAAGATCAAACGGGGATGGGTGAGACTCGCTATCCAATAAGGACGCGGGACTCGGGATAGCGGTATCGAGCCGGAATGGTGGTTTGGACCGCGAACAGCCCAATCAGCAATGGGCCAAATCGGCCTAGGAGCATGGAGACGATAATGACCAGTTTTCCGAAATCCGTGAGTAAGGCGGAGAAACTGCGGCCGTCCCCATCACCTAACGACATGCCGACAATGCCCATGGCAGATGTGACCTCAAACATGATGCTCAAAAACGGCCGTTCTTCCGTAAAGGCTAAGGCCAGCGTGAACAGAGTAATGGTGGTAAAGGCAAGAATGCACAACACGAATGCCCTGACAATAAGATCTTTAGGAATGCGTCGGTGAAACACTTCCACATCAGATTTTCTCCTGAGAACGGCCCAAATTGTGAGCCAAATGATGGCAAACGTGGTGGTTTTAATACCGCCAGACATGCTCCCGGGAGAGCCCCCAATCGTCATCAGTAACAACAGAAAATACAGCGTCGCATCCTTCATGTCTCCGATATCCATGGTGGTAAATCCCGCGGTGCGAGAGACGGTGTGGAAATGAGCAACGGCGATACGCTCTCCCAGGCTCAAGGGGCCAAACGTACGAGGATTATTCCACTCCAGGATCGTGATTCCCAGGGTTCCTGAAATCAACATGACCAAGGTAACGACGACCACCAATTTGGTATGAGTCTGAAAGCGAAACCGTTTGCCGGTGACGTTGTCCCAGGCATCATGAAAGAGAAAAAACCCAAGGCTGCCGAAGACGATTAAAATCGTCACGATAAGATTAATGGGAATGTCGGATTGATAGGCAATGAGGCTATCGGAGAATAAGGCAAACCCCGCATTGTTAAAGGCGGAAATCGAATGGAAGATGCCGGCGTACAGCGCTTGCCCCCATGGCATATCCTGGGCAAATCGCAGTGTGAGGAACATGGCTCCGAGACCTTCGAAGATCACGGTGGCGACTGCCACGATTTTGACATAGCGAACCGTCTCCCCCATGTCTGAGACACTGAGCGATTCCACGAGCATCATCCGGTCGCGCAACCCAATGCGATGTCCCAGCGCGAGCAAGATGAGTGTGGCCATGAGCGCATACCCGAGTCCGCCGATTTGGATCAGCATGAGAATGACGAGTTGGCCAAAGAGGGTAAATTCCGTTGGTGTGTCCATGACAATGAGGCCAGTCACGCATACGGCCGAGGTGGCGGTAAACAGCGCATCAAGAAATCGAAGCTCCACGCTCTCTGGCGTGGAAAACGGCAACATCAAAAGAACCGTTCCAATTAAAATAAGCCCTGCGGCGGCCAAAGCGACGATTTGGCCGGGCAGCAACCTGATGGATGGCAGGCGCCTCAGAAAAGATTCGTGTCGAGTCTTCGTTTGTTCAATGACGGCCATAATGGTGTGATGTAGGCAAGGGCTGTAGGAGTGGTGGAAGAAAAGAATTTTGAGGTTATTAAACACGGATTGGAATCGAAAGTCACCTTTCCAATTGATGCTTCAGGTTTATTGAAAAACACGTTGTGTGAGGCAGGTCTTATTTTTCAGGAGGTGAACCTATCCAAGGGAGCGTGACACAAGAGGGGAATGCTAAGGTTGTAACCGTACGTAGGGGTTCAGGTCCTCCTAACAACGTTGTCCGTTGAAGAGGCATGGTTTGTAACGGCTGGGGTCGAAATCAACTTCTTCTTGATACACCAATTCATTCCCATTGACCCCGTCCTGTTCAGGATCGTTATACATGGTATGATTCCACCAATAAAACAAGGGATAGGCTTCGTGGTAATATACCGGATTCCCGTACACGCTACGCTGATGCTCCAGCACTTTCCGTCCGACGACATAATCGACTTCATTAGTGCCTTTGAGTGAATAAAGAAAGATGATCATTTGTGTTTCATGATCATAGATTTCCTCCAGGCGGGTCTCTTCATCGGGTTCCGTGGGGAGATTGGGTTGAGACCAACCGAGGGAGGAACACATGAGTGAAGACGCAAGTAACACCACCGGAATCCTCCAAGCCTTCTTCATGATCGTTCTTCCTTCTCAAGTTGGAGTCACGAGTCAGTTTGTCGGAATGTCAACGACATTTTACCCTATCGGCGTCCTATCGGCAATTTGTTTCCGATTCCTCAAGGGTCACGGTTGTTCTCTTCAGTAGGGGTTTTCTATAATAGCTTTCTCTTTTGTCCTCTTGGGAGATATATGAAGAAAGTTGCGTTTCATACCATCGGGTGTCGCCTTAATCAATCGGAAACCGCAGTGCTGGCTGATCGCTTGAAAACGATTGGCTATGAGCGGGTTGAGTTTGGAGCACCCACGGATTTGTTAGTTCTGAATACGTGCTCTGTCACTG
>JADFRB010000200.1 GCA_022561525.1 Nitrospinota bacterium | reverse complement strand
TTGTCCCGGTTATTTCGTGACGGACCCTGAGCGCACCTGGCACAATACAAAAATGTCTCATCACCACCGAGGTGACCACGACTTTTTGTATTTCACCATGCACACCAATATCTTACACGGCTTTTTTGCGCCCAACTGCCGTTTCTAGGTTCAAGATAGATCCGAATGTTTCAAAATCCTAAAACGAACAATTTTCTATCTCAATGATAACCGGGGACTTTTTAGTGGAAAGGCCATGCCTTCTAAAACCTGAGTTCGAGACCTGACAAAGAAAACGTCTTCTCTCATGCCATAGCTTCCGACACATTCTTTATGGGTATCCAATTACCTCCGCACTCCAGACTCTGCCCAACCGCTTCGGTTACCGCTGTTGAAATCAATGCCTGTTGAAAGGTGGGACGGGATTTTTCCAGTTCCTCAAGAGTGACTGTCTTTTCAAGTAAGCGCCAAACATCATCTAAAAAGGTTCGAATACTCTCAATACCATAGCCAAGGTATTCCTTTCGACCCTCTGTCCCATAGGAATACGATTGCGTGAAGTAAGGATTGATGTCCTCTATTCCGTAATCGTCTGTCACGAGTTGTTGGCCACGACATTTTTGATCGCTTTCGTAACGACCTTTGGTTCCAATAACCTTAATCGCCTGATAGGACATGGCGGAGGAAGAATTCGGATCTACCCAGTTCACCAAAAATATGGAAACAAACGGCGTGACCGATCCTGGAATGGCCCACTCTACTATTGCTTGAATGGAATCTTGCGTATGTTTCCCACAACCATTGAGATAGGCTGATTGTCCAACCGCCATGGCACGTTGTGGTATCGCTTTAAAAATATGGGCCAGGAGATCAACATAATGAACCCCAAGATACTGAAACACATTCGTCTGCTCGACCCAACTTCCAAATATTTCTTGTGGAACACGTTTTCGCTGACTGAATTCTACAAGCGCATACAACGGAATACCCAATCGTTTTTGCTCGATCACCTCCTGGAGTTTTCTGTTGGCTAAATCCCATCGCTTATGAAATTCAACGACCCCATAGAGATTTTTAGCCCGTGCCAATTGGCATAACTCCTGCCCTTCTTTGACTGTCGGCGTGAAAGGCTTCACGAGCATAACCGGTTGATTCGCCTCCAACATCTCTCGAGCGATGGGACCATGCAGATGGTCAGGCACCGCAACGATCACACAGCTTCGTGGCCCAAGTTGAGTAAGGGCCTTTCGATACGCCTCGGGATCATTTCCCGATTTCGGATACCCCTCAACCTCTACATCAATCCCTAATTGCTGGCGTAATGCCTCGACTTGATTATTGAGAAACTTGATGGAGGACTCTCGGGTGCCAGCGACCACTATTCGGCTGACCAATCCATCACGATACGCTTGCATCACACTGGGTAAGATGGTCCCATACCCGTCAGTGCCACGACCGCAGACATACATCCCCGTCCCGATAATCAGCACCTCAACAGGCTGCCCCATCATGCCTCGACCCCGGCTAAGGGTTCGCGCAAAAATAACTTCCTATGTTTGGGTGTTGAGGCGCCCGTCTGGCAAGGCGCGAGGACTGCGCATACTCCTCGTATGGAAAGGACGAGCAACGCCGCCAGACGGGATGGATCGGCACCCAAACATGGGAAGTTATTTTTGCGCAAACCCTAAAGACCTCGTCTCAATTCGAATCGTGTGGATGGCATGTTCGGCATTCCGCACAGCTTCTTCTCTTGTGTCTCCAGAAGCAATCACATGGCCAATTCGGTCACTATGATTCGTCACAGGAGAAACCATTCTTCCCATGGTCATATCATTTCGCAACATGACGTCGTACATTCCGGGAAGACCGCGAGCGGTTTCAACCCCATGTATGCCGACTATTTCACCAGGGTCTGGAAATATAAATCGCTGAGCGGCACCTCGCCGAAATTTTGGACTGAGTTCTCCCTCAGAAACCTCAACACCAACAGCCATCGAAATAAGAAAGGGCAAAATGTTTATGCCTGTGGCCAACGGCACCATGTCAGCACAAAATCGTCCCCCACTTGTCCGAGGCGCCATTTCAAAAATGACAGGGCCGGAATCCCCAAGAATCACATCGCCCTTTGCCACGCCCCAGTGAATATCAAGAGATCGAATGGCTTGTTCAACGACCTTCACCACTCGGGCTTGTTGGTCATGAGGCAAAACCGATGGAATCGTATGCCCATCCTCAATGAAATACGGAGCAAATCGTTCCTTTGAGATATAATTCCGGTCGGCAAAACCCGTGGTCACAATACAGCCATCGACAATGACGGATTCTGTGCTGATCTCCCACCCTTGGAGAAACTCCTCAACAAGCACAGAGGGTTCAGAAGAAAATTCCAATGCGCACCGGAATGCCGTATCAAGCTCACCAACAGTATTGACCTTACGCACGCCACGTGCACCCGCACTTTCCAAGGGCTTGAGCACCACAGGATAGCCAAACTCCGCCGCCACGCCCTGTGCCTCCTCGATTGAATGCACCAGGGCAAACTTGGGACACGGGACTCCATGCGACTCCAAACATTGATAGCGACGCCACTTATTCGTGGCCCGAACGGCCACGTCAGGGGCAAGTCCAGGAAGGCCTAATTGTTGAGCGACTGATGCGACGACATGTGGCAAATCTACGGCATGACTAAATATCCCATGGACGTGTTCATGTTTCCCAAGCTGGGTTAGATATTCGACATTTCGAATATCTCCGCAGATGCCTTGATGGGCAAGTCGCAACCCCGGAGCCCGCGGATTGCCATCGACCGCAATAACAAACAGATCCATTTCATAAGCGGCCTTGATAGCGGCAATTTGTTCTTGTCCTGCCCCGACCAAGAGCAATCGCTTTTTGTGAGAACTACTCATCTCGTAATGATGACACTCCTGGTAACGGTCACATGATAGATCTGATTTCGCCACATCCCTGAATCACGAAGAGAGAGAGGCTCATCAAGCAGAACGAGAATCGACTGGGACAGATGACCAACAGCCCGTTTATTGAAAGTCGGCACTCACGACCAGGGCATCTTTCAAAACTAACCGTGTGGGCATCTGAAGAACCGCTAAGAGCATGTCAGAGACTTCTTCCAACGTCAGGGCTTTTTCCGGAGCCGGCATAATGGTTTTCAATAACGCCGGATCCGCGGATTGGCACACCTTCCCCCAAAACTCTGAGTCCACAGCGCCAAGATTAATCAACGATAACCGTATGCCATCTCCTCGAACACTTTGCCCACGCAATTCCAAATACTTCGCAAACCCGGCCTTCATCGCTGCATAATCGGCGGCGCCAAGATTTCCGTATCGCGACGCGTTGGATCCCACATGCAAAATGATTCCAGGTTTCTTGGCAATCCGCATGGCTTGGATATGCCGTTCCGTAAACATTCGGGGGAAGAAATAGTTCGCATCATACAATTGATTGACTTCATCCTCCGCCAACGTTCCCGGATCCCGCACAAACATTTTCCCTGCCGTGCAAATAGCAAAATCAACCGCCTCAGGAGATTCACCATCATCCAGGATTGTGACTCCGGACTTCATCAAAGACTCGCGGAGAATAGACCCAATGCCTCCTCGACCGTTTCGAGAAAGACAAGCCGTTTTTCCTTCTAACCCAACCATGGATCACGCTCCCGACAATCTCGGCAAGGCATTCGGAAATGGCCCTCGCAATGTTCACCTCTCAGATCCGTCATAAACGCACCATTCCACCAATCGACAAATGACATATTGTGAATGTTGGCATTTCCCGTCCGACCATCCGGCAAGGTCACGGTTTGAACAAGCTGATTTTGCGCATCATGACAGCATCCATTTAAATCACCATTCACCACCATCGACCCAATGGCAAACAAGTGCTGACAAGGCATGAGTGCCACTCGATCGGCTTTCAGACGATCTTCCTCATCACTAACCACAGTACTCCCCAACCAACTTCGCATCGAATCCAAATCTTTGACAAACACATCATCGACTCCAGGCACGTCGATCCAATGCCGAATGAAGTCCACGATTTGATCAGCCGTATTATCTTTATTGATAATTTGCATTCGGACAAAGGGTTTGGAGAGCCCCCTCTGTTGTTTGGCCTCCAAAAATTCACGCACTCGATCAATGGTTCGTTCAAAGGTTTCCAATCCGGAAGCTCCAGGCCGGTTTTCCTCATACACACTTTTCGTCATTCCATCGATTGAGATAATTAAATCATCCAATTCAGAATCGAAGATACACGCCAAGTTTGGCACGTCACCATTTGTTGAGAGATTCACGGCACGAAAACCCCCAACCCGTTTTGCGGCATTGACCATATCCGAGATGTTTAGTGTTCGACCTGACTCATCTTTTCCATGCCATAGGAACGACTCGCCAAGTTGATACAAACTGATCCCATACACCGGATAGTGCCAGGTTTCCTCCATCAACCTCATGAAGGTTCCCCAGGGCATAAATCCCTTGACCACTTTTCCATCCGCATCTCTTCGGTCCATGACATTAATGGTACAAAAGGGACAGACCTTATTGCACACATTGGTCGGCTCGATAATAAAATAGCGCGGAAAAGTTGGCACCTGCCGTTGAGCATATTCTTGTCGAGCTTGAAGCAACGTGGGCTTGGACAGAGGCCGAAGCTGCTGCCGATGGAGACTCCCTACTTCATCAGGGTCACAGGCAGCAGATTCTTTTCCTGCCAGGTATCCAATCCGAGTAAACGAATGGCCTTGTTTTTCACGGATCCCTTTCATCGGGACCCCATGAATATCTAAAGACCCGGTCCATTGAAACGCGGTTTGAGGATTCACCAGTAGCATAGATATGAGACTCCTTGATTGCCTACGTTACCTCGCATGTGCCATCGCACCACTCCCAGGCACGAGAATGCCCTCTAATAATTCCATA
>JADFRB010000199.1 GCA_022561525.1 Nitrospinota bacterium | reverse complement strand
ATTTCCTCTTCAGAGTGGGATCAAAGACAATCACCCCTTTTAGGCACTCGGTGTCGGGATCAAACTTTTCTGGGGAACACTTTGTGCTTTCGAGGTTGGTTTTTCGGATGAAGGTTTACTCGGAGTGAGCAACGCTTGCCCACGGAGCTTGCGGTGGTAGGTGATGGCGAAGCGGTGGGCTTCATCACGAATGCGTTGAACGAGGTGGGATGCTGATGACGAAGGAGAAAGGATCAGTGGCTCACGAATGCCTGGTGAATAGATTCGCTCTTCTTTTTCGCCTTTGGCTTTGGCCAATCCGATTATCGGCACATGCTTGATCCCCAAATTCGTGAGTGCCTCAATCGCGGCTCCAAGCTGACCGATGCCGCCGTCGATCAGAATCAAGTCTGGAAGGGGCAAGCCCTTGTCGTTATTAGCACTCAACGATCCGCCATATCGACGGTTGACGACTTCGTGCATGCTGGCAAAGTCATTGGCGCCTTCAACGGTTTTCACTTTGAAGCGCCGGTAGTCGGCTTTTTTCATTTGCCCGTCTTCCCACACCACCATCGAGGCCACAGAATCCGTGCCCATAGTATTCGAAATATCAAATCCTTCGATGCGGCCTAATGCCTTGGGAAGGCGAAGGAGTTGTTGAAGTTCCTTGGCTCCTTTTTCTTCGACTACGCCTTTTCGCAAGTGCTCCGCGATTGCGGCAACGGCATTCTCTTGTGCGAGTTGCAACAGCTGATATTTGACTCCGCGCTCTGGGGTGAGAATGCGAACGACTCGCCCCTTTTTGTCTGACAACCATCGTTGGATCAACTCCCGTTCCCCCAATTTCGAGGGGATCAACACTTCCTTCGGCGGCAACATGTCCTTGTTGTAGAACTGTTCAATCGTCGACCGAATGAGCTCTTCATCAGAGGCCTCTTTTGTATCTGCCCAGAAAAAGTCCTTTCGCCCAATGAGCTGCCCTCCTCGCACAAACAAGAGTTGCAAATCGGCTGCGGGACCCATGCGTGCCAAGCCCATCACGTCCTGATCCACCGGACCAATTTGGGCGACCCGTTGTTTTTCCAAGGTCCTGGAGACTTTCGCAATCCGATCCCGCAAACGAGCCGCCTCTTCAAACTCCTCCCGATCAGCGACGGTTTCCATGTCCGCACGTAGCCCATCGAGTAATTCTCGGTCTCGGCCTTCTAAAAAGAACCGGACTTGTTTGACGATGCGATGATAGTCTTCTTGGGATTGATTACCGGTGCACGGCGCCATGCAGCGTTTGATTTCAAACTCGATGCATGCCCGGTCGGCTGTGCCATCGATATTGATTTTACACGTGGCCAACGGGAAGACCTTCTTGATGACTTTTAACGTTTCGCGCAACGCCCCGGCTGGTACGTACGGACCAAAATACAATGCACCGTCGCGTTTCACCCGCCGCACAATCGATAGCCGCGGGAAAGGTTCTTTGACCGGAAGACGAAGGTAAGGGTAATGCTTATCATCACGAAGCACGACATTGAACCGCGGACGATGGCGCTTGACCAAATTGCTTTCCAGCAAGAGCGCTTCGAGCTCCGATTTGGTCACAATGGTTTCGATGTCCTGCACGAGCCCAATTAATACTCGGTTTTTGGGGCTCAGGTCGGTCCCCTTTAGAAAGTAGGATCTCACGCGATCAGTTAAGACCCGCGCCTTGCCGATGTACAGGATTTCTCCCTTCTTTCCTTTCATCAAGTACACGCCAGGCTGCTTGGGAAGATGGTCGAGAGTGGCTTGGAGGTCGGAGGCGGGTTGTATCATTTAGAGTTGGCTTGTATTCAGATTAACACCAAACAGGTTGTTCAAAAAGGTCGTCCAGTCCTGTCCCGAGTCTGTCGAGGGAAAGGCCGCAGGGACTTTGGCGCGCGGAGCGTACAAGCAGTACGTGAGCACGACAAAGACCCGAGAACGCCGCTGGCTTGTCTGCCGTAGCCTTGGCGAAGGCTGGCGGCCTTTTTCAACAACCTGCTACACAATGGCGGTGCCTGGCGGCCTCTCAATCAACTCCACTTCATAGCCATCTGGCGCATCGATGAAAATAAATCGACTGCCAGATGAGCTTTGAGTCGGACCGTCGGTGATAGGCACATTCTTCGCATTCAGCTCCTCAATGGTCCGATCGAGATTGTCGACTTCAAACGCCAAATGTACGAGGTCTTCTTGCACGATCACGGGGCCACTAGCTGGGAAGCTACACAGTTCAATCAGTTCCTCACTATTGGGGACAGCTAAAAAGGCTAAATGCGATCCACGCGGCGACACTTTGCGTTCGAGGACCTCCAGTCCCAACACGTCCTGATAAAACGCAATGGTTTGATCCATATCGCTGACCCGCATTCGGGTATGTAGCAATTTTTTCACGTTCATGGTGACTCTACCCTTTTCAAAATCTTTTCCAATACCTTGATTGTGATCTATTGTACTCGAGCGCTTCCCTTCCAACAAGAAACAGCATACTGACAACACCTCGACGGTCGTCAAGGCTTTCCCCTGTATTGCAAAGGCTTTCGTGTTGGCCTACACTGGGCCGCCTACTAGGACCTGAGAGAAAATAACTTGGACATCTCGCATCCAATCTTCAGGCCATCTTTGAACAGGCCTCAATCGGAAAACCCTCAACATAGCTGTGCTATGCCTCGGGTGTTCCTCAATCGTTCCGTCCAAATCCGACCCAAATCTTGGCGCGAAATTGTCCAAGTTATTTTCTCTCAGGTCCTTAGTGGAATCATCATAGACAAGGAACCAACGGCCAGCCTTTCCTAAGGCACCCACCCAAAAGGTTCGTCGAAGTCACGAGTGATGATCGCGCTTCAAGGAATACCCACCAACATGCGTTTCTTTTTAGTTCAGGCCGGCGTCCTTCTACTTTTTCTTGTGGGAGTGAACACGTCCCTGCATGCTGAGGCGTTTCGTATTCTTGACCAAAGCGCTGCAGCTACGGGGCAGGGCACGGCTTTCGCGGCTCAAGCGGATGAACCATCGGCGGTGTATTTTAATCCCGCGGCGATGACTCAATTGCCGGGTATTCAAGTAACTATGGGAACGCTGTTAGTCGGCGGCACTATCAATTTCACACCGACCACGGGACCGATGGTGGAAGGGGATTTTGGATCGGCCATCGCCAATCCACCTCCCACTAGCCTTTACATCACCGCCAATCTGGGAGACCTGGGATTTTCCTCATTCAAAAAAGTCACGCTTGGGATGGGCGTCAACTCCCCCTTTGGTAATCTGACGAACTATCCAACCTCCTCGACACTCGCTCAAGTCCTCTCGAGTTCGGCTTTACCCCTCCTCGATTTTAAGCCAACGATTGCCTATCGCCACAACGATGAAATTGCCGTTGGATTCGGGCTCGACATTTATACCTTTTCCGACTTATTCGGCGAAGGACACGTGGAATTCCAACAAGTGGCTGGGCTGGAATTTACAGGACCACCGTTTAGTGTATTAGCCACCCCAGGAAACCGCATTGAATTCAATGGGACAGATACCGCCCTGGGGTTTAATGTCAGTCTCCTATTGACTCCCATTCGAAATGAACAAGGAAAACCACTCGTCAACTTGGCGTTCGTCTATCGAAGCCATACCGAGTTGGAATTAGAAGGACAGTTTTTGAATCAAACGACCGGCTTGGTGCTGGATGCCAAAACAACATTGAACTTGCCACAAATCCTGACAACCGGCCTGGCGGTCTGGCCCATTCGGAACGCCCAACGTGAGTGGAAGGTGGAATTTGATTTTGACTACGTCGATTGGACGTCGTTTAAAAATCTCGACATTGCCTTGTCTAATGGCATCCTCCTTCCGAAACCACGAAATTGGCTCCCGGCGTACATTCTTATGTTAGGGACCGAGTATAAACTCTTAAACCCGGTTCAGTTCCCCAATTGGGAATTGGCGTTTCGAGGCGGCTATGTCTTTTCAGATAGCCCCATACCGGAGGCCACCTTTAAACCCGATGTGCCAGGATCGAATTACCATGCGCTTTCGATTGGGTTTGGATTTCTTTGTACGGACCAAGGCCTGTTTCTGGGATTCATTCGTTGCGGGAACGATGGGACGACTTTTCTTGGCACCACCGCCATTGGTATTGATCTTGCCTATCAGGCCATTCTGTACAACGCCCGTGGCATCAACAATAATGATGATCCCAGGGTGAATGGCATATGGGATACCACCATTCACGTCGGTGCGCTCAACCTCCGAACCAATTTCGAGCTCGCTCGATAACCCGCCACCTTCAAAATTCTTTCTCTTTACACCTTTTTTTCGCCACAGTGTTTAGTGTACCCTGGACAACTGTACCTCCAGGAGACTCCAAAAATCCTTACCATGAACGATTGGCTGCCCAAATCTCACCGCATCCTGGAAAAAGGCTCGATGGCCTTTCAACCGTTCGGCAAACATCCTGACGGCCACAACATTCGAGATGTCAGTGGGGTGACCGTTCGCGCCAACGTGGAATTTCTGGAAGACCTGGTCAATCGAACCAAAGGATCACCAGCCGGAGCCCACGCGGTTGAAGAACTCATCCGCCGTTTGAATGAACGGATTCCGGATTCCACCTACCACGTCACCCAAGAATTTATTCGAAACCCCTGGAACAGTTATTCCTACGAGTTTGTCATATTTCTAGCCGAGTTTTGCGTGATTCTGAGTGAGGATGAGAAATTTCACATTAAGCTGGGCCGGGAAAAATTGCTATCACCCCTCGTGCAAATCTTGGGCCGACCGTTTTCGATCGCCCAGATCTATTCCATGTTTCCCCACTTTGCGGAAAAATTCGGCAAGGGCGCACTCAAACCCGAAGTGGTGTCTTCCAAGAACGGGCTCGCGATCTTGCGGTTGCGATTGAGTGAGGAAACCGCCCAACAATTTGGGCCATACCGCAATGGGTGCGCGGA
>JADFRB010000198.1 GCA_022561525.1 Nitrospinota bacterium | reverse complement strand
TAATTATGTCACTTTTATGAACAACTATTCTGCTTCAACTGTAATGTCAACGTTTCACAGCATGGCCAGGTGGGCTGGCATCCTTACCTTGGGGTTGTGTCTCATGTTGGGGCCAATCTTTCCAGCGATGTCGGAGGGGAGGACTTTTGAACTGGTTGAAACCGTCAATCCGCAAACGTTGACGGTGGTGGTTGGAAAGTCTTTAGTTCTTCAGAGCCCTAAACCCTTAAAGCGGGCGTCACTGGCTAATTCAGAAATTGCCGATACGCTGGTGTTGTCTCCTACGCAGTTATATCTCAATGCAAAAGTCATTGGATCGACTAATTTAACGTTATGGGGCCGAGATGGAAAAGTGTTTGCAGTCTATGATGTCGTCATTCAGCCCAATATTACTCGGTTGAAAACGCAAATCCACGAACTGTTTCCTGAAGAAAAGGGAATTCAAGTTCGTGCGTCTCAAGAGCATATTACCCTGTCTGGGTCTGCCTCCGGACCTGAGATTATTACCCAAGTCGTCGGATTAGCTTCCACCTATGCTCCCAAAAAAGTGATGAATTTTCTGCAAGTGGAAGGTGTCCAGCAAGTGATGTTGGAGGTGACAGTCGCGGAAATGGCTAAAGGGCTGTTGAAACGTTTAGGGGTCAACTTTCTTAATTTTAATAACGGTACTAACCAAATTGGATTACTTGGTGATCTCACCTCCATTGAAAGGGATGACAAAACTGGGGCGATTACACAATTGCTAGGGAACAGTATCGATTTAGCTCTGGGGTTTAATTTTGGAGACGATGTATTACTTCTGGCCCTGGCGGCCTTGAAACAGCACAATCTGACAAAAATTCTAGCCGAGCCGACGCTGGTTTCTATTAGTGGGCAAGAAGCGAGTTTTCTTGCGGGTGGGGAGTTTCCGGTTCCGATTCCTCAATCATTTGGCGTGACGACTGTTAAATTTAAAGAGTTTGGGGTGAGCTTGAAATTTAATCCCACCGTATTGAGTGGGGGAAATATTTTGTTGAAAATTGCTCCGGAAGTGTCGGAGCTCGATTTTTCCAACGGCGTGAATTTTGAAGGGTTTGCCATTCCGGCCCTCCTTACCAGAAAGGTGGAGACCATCATTGAATTGAAGGATGGCCAGAGTTTTGCCATTGCGGGTCTTCTTCAAGAGAACATTCGAGAAACCATCGCCAAGTATCCTATTTTGGGTGACATTCCTATTTTGGGAGCCTTGTTTCGGAGCACGAGTTTCCAAAAGAATGAGACAGAGTTAATTATTATTGTGACCCCTCATTTGGTGAAACCATTAGATATGAAAAAACAAACGCTGCCGACTGATGCCTATTTGGAACCCAATGATTTTGAATTCATGCTTATGGGATATATGGAATGGTTGCGACGATCTCCTTCTCAGAAATCCGGAGTGCCACCTCAGAACAGGTCGGGTATGAAAAAATCTGTGAAGGAAAGAGTCTCGGCTTCATCAACCACATCTTTACCGCCACTTGTATCAATAGGTGGTGGGTTAGAAGGGCAGTTTGGGCACTTGGCCCCATAAAGTCGAGAGGGAATATATGGAACGGATGATATGGCGATTGATTGTATTGGGACTTCTGAGCTTTTTACTTGAAGGATGTTTGGTCTGGCCAACGATGACTGACACCATGGGCCATCGTCCTGTTGAAATGGGGAAGGATGATCAAGTCTTTTTCCCCACGGCCCCTCAACCCATCCATTTATCCAGTAATTTTGGCGAGTCATTCAGGGCGGCACGGGATAATCAAATTCTTAATCCGGACGCCTCCGACAACTTAGAGCTGGTTGAAGGTTTGGATGGTACCGCAGGCGTTCTCGCTATTCAGCGTTATCGAAGTTTCTTTAAGAAACCTCCATTTGGGGGAACGAAAAAGGGTGGAGGCTCAGGGAAGAAATGAGTCAAGATGGATGGAAGCCGGTCAGAATACACGGAGGGACTTCTGAAAGGAGCAAGGGGGCCTCGGGTGGTCAATTCCTCGTGGACTTAGTGATTCACTCTGCCGAAGTGAAGAAAGCCCTGCAAGGTGTGATTGATGCCCATCCCAACTTGCGAGTCAAAGACCTCAATGATTCCGCGGTGGTTCAACTTGTTATTTTAGAACTTGACGAAGATCCCACTGAGTCCTTTTCTTTTATTGAGACTGTGGTTCAAGCCGTTGACGGGCGGGAGGTGTTTCTCACTTCACCCCGGACGGATTCAAAGGTGTTACTTGAAGCCCTTCGGGCGGGTGTCAAAGAATTTTTTCCTCAGCCAATCCAACTGAATGACGTCGAGGTCGCGTTGGGAAAATTCGTGACTCGATGCCAGCAGGACACCAAGGACCATACGAAAAAAGTTGGGAACATACTGTGTGTCCTTGGAGGAAGAGGGGGCGTGGGCACTACCAGTGTGGTGGTGAATCTCGGGTTAGGGCTTCAGATCGCTTCTCCCAGCAAGTCGGTGGTGTTAGTTGAATTGAATCAGCAGGGTGGGGATCTTGCCATTTTCCTTGATGTGCAGTCCAACCATAGTTTGCGCGATATCGGCTCAGATCTTTCCAGGTTGGATTTGGCGTTATTGACTCGTGTGCTCTCAAAACATTCCTCAGGAGTTCAAATACTTCCATCGGGGTATGATGATCTGAGTAGTGGGCGCCTGCCACCAGATTCCGTTGAACCCATTTTGGAACTTCTCCAGTCTGTGTTTGACCATGTGGTGATTGATTGTGGCCATGTCCTGGATCTTCCAACCAAAAAGGCCCTTGATATGGCTTCAAAGATCATGGTGATTTCAACTCTTATTGTCCCGGTTGTTCATCGCACGAAAAAAATCCTCGGTTTATTGCGAAATTCTGGAATCGATGAAAAGAAAATTCGGGTGGTGTTTAACCGGTATTCTTCGGAGGAGCAAGAGGTGCTTCGTGAAACTGAAGACACTCTCAAAATTGATTCCTCCTTTGTGATCCCCAACGATTACGTCACGGCAAGAGATTCGGTCAATACTGGGACGCCCATGATTGTATCCGCGCCACGTACGGCGATTGCTAAAGTATTTCATGATATGGTGATGGCGATGGGTTTTAGGTCTCAGGACAAAAAAGAACAGGCCAATTGGATGGGACGTCTGCGGGGATTAATGAATGGCCGTGGATCATCCAAACATGCTCAGGTATCGTAAGAACTTCCTTCCACCAAAGGGTTTCCACCTTCATGTTTAGTCCAAATTTGGATGATGCAGGGGTTGCGGTTGCTGACCTCGGGGAGCTCAAACATCGATTACATCGCCTGGTCATCGAGGCGCTTGACCTCACCATTGTATCAAAGCTTGACCCCGATCTTCTCAAAACCGAACTGAGCAACCTGGTTGGACATTTGCTCGAACAGGAATCCGCCCCACTCAATAGTCGTGAGCGGGAGCAACTCATCTCTGAAATTCAAAATGAGGTGATGGGGTTAGGTCCTATCGAACCTCTTGTCCAAGATCCCACGATCAATGATATTTTGGTGAATCGTTGTGATCAGATCTATGTGGAACGAGCTGGGAAGCTCGAACTGACCAACGTACGGTTTCGCGATGAAGCGCATTTGCGAAAGGTGATTGAAAAAATCGTCACGGGTGTCGGCCGTCGGATTGATGAATCCTCCCCCATGTGTGATTGCCGGTTGCTGGATGGGTCTCGGGTCAATGCCATTATTCCCCCTTTAGCCCTGGACGGCTCCTCCCTTTCGATTCGGAAATTTAGCAAAGACAAACTCCAGATTGAGGACCTCGTGAATACACGGTCCCTGACCCCCGAAATTGCGGAACTGCTTCAAGGCATTGTGGAGGCACGGCTCAATGTCGTTATTGCTGGAGGCACGGGCTCCGGGAAAACGACGATTTTAAATATCTTATCGGGGTTTATTCCAGGGGATGAGAGAATCATTACGATCGAAGATGCGGCTGAACTTCAGCTCCGACAGGATCATGTGGTGCGCCTGGAAACACGGCCACCTAATGTCGAAGGAAAGGGTGAAGTGAATCAACGAGACCTGGTGAAAAACTGTCTGCGAATGCGACCTGATCGCATTGTGATGGGGGAATGCCGAGGAGCGGAGACGTTAGATATGCTTCAGGCTATGAATACTGGGCATGATGGCTCGTTAACCACGATCCATGCGAACTCTCCGCGTGATGCCTTGACCCGTATTGAAACCTTGGTGGCCTTAGCCGGTCTGAACATTAGTTCCAAAGGCCTTCGCCATTATATCAGCTCAGCGGTGGATGTGATTTTGCAAATGACTCGGTTGTCTGACGGATCCAGAAAAGTCACGAGTTTACAAGAAATTACCGGGATGGAGGGTGAAATCATTACCCTCCAGGAAATTTTTAAGTTTGAGCAAACCGGACTATCAGACGATCGACAAGTGCGGGGAAAATTTATTGCAACCGGGGTTCGCCCAAAATTTACGGAAAAATTCAGAGCGTTGGGAATCGAACTATCCCTCGATGTTTTTGACCCCTTGAAAGTGTATGAAGTGTGACCAAACTGATGGTTCTTATATTGGAAGATACTTCCTTCCCGAAACGACCGATGAACCCATGAGGTAATGCAGGATAGAAGCCATGACCATCTTGATGAGCATAGGTATTTTCTTTTCAGTCATCCTTTTTATTGAAGGGGGTGTCTATGCGTACCATGCCTTTCTGAATCCAATTGTCGTTTGTGACTTTGCAGAACGCGGGGGCTCATTCGACGAGCGCAGCGAGGTCGAAATGCAGCCCCATGTTATGCTTTACTTTCATCGGGTATGATCCACTCTTTTGGAATTGGATGCCTTAGTAAGGCCGTGGAATCATCCATTTTATCCAAGAAAAGGCTATTCCATGATTCTTCTATTGAGGGGGGATGTTCCCAAAACTCTTTCTCAAGCTTATCCTCATAG
>JADFRB010000197.1 GCA_022561525.1 Nitrospinota bacterium | reverse complement strand
AGGCTTCACCCTGATCATCCCTCCCCTTTGTAAGGGGACCCTGCCGGCGCGCCGGAGCGCTTTGGCGAAGGCGTGGGCGAGGTGGGGTAGAGCCCGTGGCAAGGAGCGAGCTGCAGCCATGCTGAAAGCCCGGACCGGATTCGACAGCAGGCTGCTGACGTGGTCACGAATTTGGATGGGGTCCTCCAAGAGCGACCTGAGCGGCTATCGTGGCCCTCTACCTCCCCTCCCCCTCCTTACAAAAGGAGGGGAGTGAAAAACCTCAGAAGTGACCCACACGATTTGGAGAAGAGCCTCTATAAGATTAAAGATTTGCCTGAGGACTCCCAACAGGAAATCCTGCAGGTCATAGAGATCTTTAAGAGTCAGAAAGATGGCTTGATTGCCGAAATGGATACACGTTTGGCCGATAGCGGGCAGGGCATGCTGTTTATCAAATGGATATGATACAGAAGTGGAGCAATCCATTGTTCAGTATGACTTTGATAACAAATACGTCAAAACGGTTGCCGTGTCGGCTTTTAACAAAGGTCAGAAGACGACGTTACATTTTGGGCCTTTACGGTTAAGCTTGTGGGTGCTGTATAACCTGAATCCGGTTCAGAACGATCAGATCTATATAGAAGCTGCAGGCACCAGGCATTACTGGCATGATGATCCGTTGTTTATTTTCGATGATACAGTCATGCACGAATCTGTCAATCATTCTGACCACATCCGGTACTGTCTCTTTATGGATATTGTTCGGTCTTCTGATCATTTTAAATTATTCAATTTCTTAATTAATAAGCTGAGTTTTATCTTGTCCAGTTTTAAAGGAATTTTCTACAAAAATTGGAAGACGCTCAATGGTTTGAAATGGGGGCAAGTTTTTTGTTGACCACATTCTATTCATCCTTGCTTGCTACACACCTCGAGAGCCTCAGAGACACTCAATGTAGTAGGAGCAATGTTTCATGACACTGTTACAATACAGTACACTCTCTGCCATAGACCTGCCCTCTTTTTGGCCACTTTTCTGTCATTTCTAGGTAAAAAATGGTTACACCCGGCATGGGAGCCAAGCAGATATCTTCCCAGACCTCCTGTCCTTTATGCTTTGCGGAACAGGTCTTTCTTTTTTTCCAAGATTCTGTCCGTGAGTATTTTCAATGTTCCACATGTTCGTTAACGTTTGTGCCGCCTGACTATTTCCTGTCAGCTGAGGAGGAAAAAGCTCGATATGACACTCATAAAAATAGCCCGGACGACCCGGGTTATCGAAAATTTTTGAGTCGGTTGTTTGATCCCCTCTATCCCTTGTTGGCTCCGGGCAGTCGCGGCCTCGACTTTGGATCAGGCCCGGGTCCGACTCTATCCCTGATGTTTGAAGAACACGGGCATGCAATGTTGCTTTACGATTCATTTTATGCCCCTCACCCAACAGCCCTTCATAAGACCTACGATTTTATTACAGCCACCGAAGTGCTGGAGCATCTTCATCTCCCTGGCCAAGATTTGAATGGGCTCTGGGATTGCCTCAACCCTGGAGGCTATTTGGGCATCATGACTAAACTGGCACCCACCAAAGACCGTTTTGCAAATTGGTACTACAAAAAGGACCCCACTCACGTCTCATTTTTCTCCCGTTCCACCTTTGAATGGCTTGCTGTTCAATGGCAGACCAACGCTACAATCATTGGAGACGATGTGGTTATTTTCCGAAAACTACCGAAAATGGAATTGTAGTCAAGAGTTGAGACCGGAATGAAGGCGAGGGATTGGGTGTGTCGTGAGAGTCTTCTGATTCACACTCGACTCGTGAGTAGAAGCAGAGTGCAGGTCATGGTTAGACATTGTTCTGGGGTGAGTACAAGGTTGACAACTGGAGGGCAACTTTCGACCACATTTGAACGTATGGAATATTTTCTGCCTCAGGATGGTGAACAGTCAGGATAAATCCCTGTTCACTCTGAAAGTCGTGGGTAAAGGTTGAGTCGTTGTTTAAGAAATGGCTTATACCTTCTGAAAAAGGAAGAGGCGGTAGGATTTATGTTTGGCGAAGTTTTCAGCGGTTCGCTTTCCAGAAAAATGTTTCTTTTCAAATTTTTCAAATTTTGCCCTGAACTTCCACAGGATAAATTTCATGGCCCAGGGATGGCTGGCTTTGAAACGTGTCATGAGTAAATCGTAGGCCGGCTTCACGCAGTGTGTGTAGGCATCATCCAGTACGGTAAACGTTGGAGCAATGTACCCGGTGATATCGTCTTCTTTCAGCAGCTTGAACGGAGAATGGGAAAAGGTGTCATGAAAAATGTGCAAATGGTGTCCACCCCCGATGGGGCTTTGTTCATCGGGAGTTATTTTAAAGACATCAGTAATTAAAATGTCGCCATCTTTATTGAGAATGTGCTCGAACAACTTCATCCCGGCTTCGGGTGGATGAATGAACAGAAAGCGTTCACTAAAGAGGACTAAATCGTATTTTCGATCCGTTTGCAACTCTTGGTATCGGCATTCAAAAATTGTAGACTGTACGCCAAGCTTTTCTTTCGCAAGTTTGGTGAGGTGCGGGTTGGGAGATACACAATCAACTTGGTAGCCTCTGTCGAGTAGTTTCCGTGCCGTGTGGCCTGTTCCACATCCCACATCCAGAATCGTCCGAACCCCTTCCGGAATATTCCCTATCAGAACCTCCGTGTACTGAGCCTGTGCCTTCGGGAGATTTTGAACTTCTACCGTTAGATCATCAGTCCAATACCCATAATGGAGGTCTTCCATTTTCAGACAAAACTTTCCAATTATCAGGCTCATGATTAGCCCGAATTCTCGAGAAGGCAGTAAATCCTTGTTTCCCATTTTCTTTCTTTTGAGAATCAGGCGTTAGATAGTAGGTATGAAACGGGGAGGGTCGCACACCAAAAAGTCTAGGTGACATGCAGGGTGAGCGTTAGCCTAGAAACGGCGGTTTTGCGCCCAACTGCGGTTCCCAGATTTAGTAACACTTATCCATGTGGAGCTTTGTGCGGCTGGGATGTTTCACCTCTGGCCAAAATGATGTCGCGAAGTTCCATCTGCCGAATTAGGGCCCCAGGTCTTCTTCCTCCCAGCGTTGTTTAATGGCTGCCGCTCGTTTACGCTGCCTTCTCGCTGCATAAAAGACCAACGCGGCAATCATCAACCACACCATCCCTGAGCTGGTTGCCACGGGGATCCATCGATTCCACAGGGTTTGTTGATTCCAAAATTTGGTTTCGGCTTGTTCAAGGGTCATCAATGCGGTCTGGGCAAAGGCGTTTCGAAAGGGAGTGCCTGTGGCGATCTTGGCAAGCAGTCGCTTGGGAAAATCAGGTGATGTCTGGTCGAGAAGATACAGCGTCAACGCATGGGCAATGACATACGCACGCCTGGCTGAGGGGCCATCGGTGACAAACCACTCGTTCAGCTCGTCAAATGATACCTGGTGCCCAGCGACCATGGCCCACACCAGCCTGGCTCTTTCTTCGATATTCCAGGTGCGGGCGGCCATCATGGCCAAACCTTCATCCAACCATCGTGGGACATCGTGTCCACCTGCTGCCCGATGAGTCAAAATATGCCCAATTTCATGGAACAAGACCCCTTCGAGTGAATCATAGGGATAGTTGGCAACCCGGTCGGTGAGCAGCACAATCGTGGATGCCTGTCCTATGGCATACCCGACGACCCACGCCGGGACGTGTTGTGCGAGGTCGGACCCATCCGGTGCAAGGATCACCCGAATGGGTGGCCCCGGATGTTGAAGCCCCATGAAATCCATGATTGCCAGAAATTGTTGGGGATCCACCTGCTGAAGTCGTTGCGCAATTGGTTGCAAGCCTTCAGCTGACTCAAACAGGAGTTGCGGAGGAACCGTGGCTGAAAGCCATGGCGGCATGATGACCAACCAGCCGGTCATGACAACGGTCAACAAAGCCTCACGACCTTTCGAAATTTTTGACAAGTGACCCAACAGTCGCTCCAAAATATATATGCCAGGCACCGGGTGTCTCTCGCTCCTAGTGTACCATTCCTCTTCCTATCTTTTCCTGGCCACACGTTTTCATTTCTAACGGTTCCGTTTATAATTCGGAGAAATTTTTTAAGATTTTTGCAGACTTTGGATGTTGAAAACAATGGAAGTTGTGTATTGGGGGGAGTTTTTCTTCCATGGCATTGAGAAAAGTCGGGTACCCTACCTCGGCCAATTTACCCATATTATGTTTCTTGGTCGCGAGTCAAGGCCTCAGAGATCATTTCTGCCAGGAGCCATAATATGAAGTCTTTCGCCAAAAACGCATTGCTCACGGTCGTTTCCATACTGGTTGTGTTGCTGGTCTGTGAAATAGGTTTACGGGTTGGAGGTTACAAGGTTGTCACGTTTTATCCAGTGAGTGCTTTCCATCAGTTTGACCCTGAGCTTGGATGGACTCAAATACCTCATCACGAGGGGCTCTTTCAAGGTAGAGAATTTACAGTCAACATCAAAACGAATTCTCATGGCTTTCGGGATGACGAATACCCTTTTACCAAACCCGTAGGTTTTAAACGGGTTGTGGTACTGGGCGATTCCTTCACATGGGGGTGGGGTGTCGAACACGAAGAAATATTTTGTGAAGTGGCGGAGCGGAAATTGGAAGGAACGGAATTTTTAAATCTTGGTCAAAGCTCTTATGGAACAACACAGGAATATTTGCTATTGAAAAAGTTGGGAATGCAATTTTCACCGGATTTTACCGTTCTTGCCTTTTTCCCCAACGATATCATGGACAATTTCGGACAGAACCCTAAGCGCCCAACATTTATGGGCACCTCTAAAAACCAGGCATTTTTTGTGAGGGCAAGGAAGCCGCGCGCGGAAAACCGGAGTGTATGGGCGAATACATGAGGATTTGAGCACGCGGCTGACGCCGCCATCACGGACAAGGACGGTTTTTA
>JADFRB010000196.1 GCA_022561525.1 Nitrospinota bacterium | reverse complement strand
TCAAAATGTGGAATATAGAAACAGGCCGGCAGGTTCAAACGATAAAGGGACACACCGGAGGCGTTCGGGGCATTTCATTTTCTGCGGACGGACGATATTTAGCCAGCGCGTCGTACGATCGAACGGTTCGGCTATGGAAAGGTGGCGAGACATTTGACGATTAGGGTTTAGAATTCTTGTAACTACTCAGGTATTTAGGCTGAAGGCCAAAGGCTTTTGTAGGAAGCAATCATGCGTGATAATACAAAACCTCGGACATTATGAGTAATAGCCTTCAGTCTTTAGCCTTCAGCCTAAATACCTGAGTAGTTACGGATTCTTTATTCGTCCTGGCCTCTGATTCCTCAGGATCAGAAATTCCGTAGCGCTTACACTTCTCCCAGAGGGCTTTGCGAGACAAGCCAAGGGCTTTCGCTGTACCGGTTCGGCTCCAATCCCCACGATTGAGCATTTCCAGGATATATTCACGTTCGAATTTCTCTCGGGCTTTCGCAAGGGTTCCACCCGTTGACACCGTCAAAGACAGAGTGGATCGTGTCTGGCCTCCACACAGCCCTTCCTGACAGAATCCACACCCCTCCTGAATGGGTCCACCTAAAAACGGACACCCTTGATGCCCGCAAAGATCCCACACCTCAATTTCTTTCCGGTCCTGGGACAGGGCCACAGCCCGCTCGATGGTGTTTTCTAATTCCCGAACATTGCCCGGAAAAGAATACCGCAACAAGACTCCCTTCGATTGAGGCGAAAACCGTTTGGCCGCACAGTTGTTCCGGGCAAGGCAACCCTTTAATAAATGATCCCCCAACACCAAAATATCTTCTTTTCGTTCCCGCAAGGGAGGCAACCGCACTTCCAAAACATGAAGCCGATAATACAGATCCTCCCGAAACCGTCCGGCTTCGACTTCTTTTTTCAAATCTTTTTGCGTCGCACACACCAGCCGAACATCGCTTACAATCGTTTCCATCCCCCCGACTCGTTCAAATTGTCGTTCCTGAATCACCCGCAAGAGCTTCACCTGCACCAGGGAGGAAATTTCTCCGATTTCATCTAAAAACAGTGTGCCTTTATGCGCCAACTCAAACCGTCCACGCCGCTGTTTGATCGCTCCGGTAAATGCACCTTTTTCGTGGCCAAATAATTCCGCTTCAAGAAGAGTTTCCGGCAACGCCGCGCAACTGACTTTGATCAACGCGTGATCCCGACGCGGACTGTTGCGATGAATCGCATTCGCAAACACTTCCTTGCCGGTTCCACTTTCTCCCATGATCAGGACCGTCGCATCAGTAGTCGACATGAGTTTTACTTTTTCGATCACCTGCCGCATCTGTTCATTTTTGCCCACAATGCCCTCAAAACTAAATTTTCCCTCAAGCTCCTGACGTAATGCGGCATTTTCCTGACGCAGCTCCACGACGTTGGTGGCACGATCCACCGTCAATAACATTTCCTCCATGGAAAAGGGCTTGGTGATATAATCATAGGCGCCCAGCTTCATGGCTTGGACAGCCGTTTCCACCGAACCGTGCGCAGTGATCACAATCACTTCTGTGTCGGGAGAACTCTCCTTGCAAGCTTGGACCACTTGCAGACCATCGCTTCCTGGCATTCGCAAATCCGTGATGACAAGGTCGTATCGCCTCGCCCGTGACTGCTCGATGCCTTCGTCGCCCGTCGAGGCGGCCTGAACGTCATAACCCACCGCCTTGAGCGCATCCGCCATGGACAAGCGCATGAGCGGTTCGTCATCAATGATCAACACCGAGCGGTCGCTCATGAGACCCTCGCCGTCGACACACGCGTGGCACTACACGGCAGCTTGACCGTAAAGACAGTCCCATGGCCTTCTTCGCTTTCAACCGACAATTGTCCGCCATGCCGCTCCACAATCCCCAGGCTCACGGACAAACCCAACCCCGTACCTTCACCCGTGCGTTTCGTCGTAAAAAATGGATCGAAGATATGTGGGCGAACATCCGCGGCAATGCCCGAACCTGTATCGGCAACCTCGATCTCGCACATCTTTCCCACGACGTGTGTGCGTAACGTAATCATCCCCCCTTGTTTCGTGGCCTGAATGGCATTGAGCAGCAGATTGGTAATCACTTGCTCAATCATATGCGGGTCAACAAACAACGAGGGTAAGTCCGTGGCCAAATCTTTTTCGAGCTGCAACCCTTTCTCAATAATCGCATGATTGGTGAGCACCAGAACCCGATCAATGAGCACATTGATTTCACTCATCGTAAATTCCGGTTCACGTTGCTGCGAAAAATCGAGCAATTGACGAACGATCTTCTGCGCCCTCCGAAGACCATCCTCCATATACATGAGGTATTCCTCTTGTCGCTCCGGCGCCAAGGTGCCTTTTCGAATGTTATACAGACAGTTCAGAATTCCCCCCAACGGATTATTAATTTCATGGGCAACCCCAGCCGCCAATTTCCCCACTGACGCAAGCCGTTCGGTATTGCGAATGTGTTGTTCCATGCTTTTCCGATCCGTGATATCCCGTGCAATCCCCAGGACACCCACCACTTCCTCCTGGTCATTGTGAAGCGGAGAGACACTCACCATCACCGATCGAGTTTCCCCCGTTCTGCTCATCACTTCAATTTCATATTCCTGTTTGACCGGCATGTTTAATATTTCTTTCAGACGTCGCCCACGATATCGCTTGGACAGCAGGCTCAGAAAGGGCCGCCCGAGCAAGTCCTCTTTCTGATACCCCCAGATTTCGACCTTGCTATTGACGTAGGTAAAACACTGATCATGATCTAACGTATAAATCACATCGTTGGCATTTTCCAAGAGACTTTCCAAATATAACTTCGTGCGTTGAATTTCCAAGGTCCGTTCCTGAACTTTTTCCTCTAATTCTTCACTGTAACGTTGAAGCCGGGCCTCTAATTGTTTCCGCTCCGTAATATCCCGGAGTTGGACCATCACGACGATGGTCGTTTCCTGTTCCACTCGAATGAGATCCATTTCGACGGACAGTAACCGGTGCTCCGCATCATAGACCTCGATCTCCGTGGTCGAAACTTTTTCTTCACCCGAGACAACGGTACGTAATAGCCTAATCGTTAGCTGGCGAAACGATTCAGACACCACATCAGTCAACGGGTGATGAATCAGTGCCGATTCCGAATAGCCCAAGACTTCCTGTTCTCGCTCATTCACCGCAACGATGATCCCCTCGGAATCGACCATCAAAATCGAATCCGCTGAACGATTGAATAACACCCGATATCGCTTCTCCGACTGCGACAATTGCTGCGTTTGGACAGCCACTTCTTCTTCCAATTTTGTCGTATATTGTTCGATCTGATATTGCAGCGCCTTGCGTTCCGTCACATCGCGCACAAAGGCTCGCGTATACACGAGTTCGCCAGAATCAGTGTCAACCAGAGCCGTGGAGTGAATCTCCACATCAATAAATGTACCTTCACGTGTCACAAACACTGTTTCAAGTGTTCCTTCCCGTTGATGGGATAAACGTTGAAAATACTCCAATATTTCCGGTCGCTTGTCAGGCGGTGTAATATCCCACAAATACTTATCCAACATGTCTTCCAGCGAATAGCCAAGTTTCTCGAGCTCAGTCTCATTGACATGAACGAATCGACCGGTTTTGTCGATCTGATGAATCATTTCCGGCGAATTCTCGATTAAGTCCCGATACCGTTCCTCTAACTGACGAATCTCACCCATCTGGTCGTTGAGTTGCGCAAAAGACTGTTTCAGATTCGTGGCCATTTTATTAAACGCGTTGGCCAAATCTTCAATCTCATCACCCGTCGGAAGAATGAGATGGTGATCCAAGTTACCGCTTCCGATTCGCTGCACACCATCCCGCAACGTTTGGATCGGACTCACGATTCGCCGTGCCACGAAAATACCCGCCAGCCATAAAATACCGAACACGATAATCCCGTATGTCGCCACTTTGATGAGCATTTGATTCAATGGGGCATAGGTCTCACGAGGATCCTGCCGAACATAGATCACCCAATGGCGACCGCCAAAACTCTCGGGCGCTAACGGGTCAGCCATGCGCAACCGCGCAAATCCCACAATCGAATCCTGGGCCCCATGCGAATCTCGTTCGGCTTGCACCCAGCCAACAGAGGTTTCCTCAACGGCCGCGACAAGTGACGGTTGAATCGCATGCCGTTCAAGCGAAAGAACCGGACAGATCAGCGGAGTCCCGTCGCTGGACATGAGCATCGCATGCCCGGTCGAACCAGCCGTGACTTCGGAAATGGATCGGTATAATGAATCGCGTCGCAACAAAATACTCACAGTGCCAACCGCACGAGCCCGCTGTTCATCAAGGATTGGGATCGCGACATTGAGGATATGCGTTCCAAATGAGGGGTCAAAGGACAGATCACTCACATAGAGTTGACCGACCCCCTTGTGGAACGCTGCCTTCCACCATTCACTTTCGCCATGGAAAAACTGAACCTGAGGCAACGAACTCAAGACAATGGCGCCTTGATTATCCGTCACCAAGATTCCGAGATAGTCGGACTTCCGCACCGCATGCCAATCCATCAAATAATTCGTCGCAATCTGATTGACAAACACGGGGAATTCATCAGGGTCCTGACGTTGCCGCCACCGCTGCCGCCATTCCTCGATAATCGCCTTGATCTGTTCTGGCTCGCGGCCTTCATAACTGCGATTCGCCTCCGTCACCGCGGTCCGGATAAATGGAATAGTGGCCAATTGCTGCGCTTCATTGATCCCACGAGTAATCTGAGTCTCAATTTTTCTGGCGACTTCAACGGCAATGCCTTTGAAATTTGAACCGCTCGTCTCGCGTAGAGCTCGACGCTCTTCAACATAGGTGATGACCAAAGAAAGGAGGAGCGGGAGAAGACCCACCAGCACCATCCCAAGGATAGTTTTCCGTTGAATACTTTGTGACCACTTCCACCGTTT
>JADFRB010000195.1 GCA_022561525.1 Nitrospinota bacterium | reverse complement strand
AGGGGGAAATCACGATGGCGCGTAAGGGACACCAAGACCGAGGTTTGATGAGTAAAACGGATACCACGGGGAAACTCTTGTGGTATGTCCGATTGATGCACGACGGCAAAGACCGGCGGTTCGGGAGCTTTCCGACCAAGACCAAGGCCCGTCAATTCTATGAGAAAGCGAAGAAAGAGCAGCATGAAAACAGATTCTTCCCTGAACGCTATCAGCATGGCGGGTATGAGTTGGTTCAAGAGGCCATTGACCGCTATGTGGTAAGCATGCAGGGGACGAAGTCTTATAGAGATCATGTGTACTTTGCGAAGTGGTGGGGGAAGCAATTTGCCGGGAAGCGGTTGAATGCCATTACCGTGGCGGGCCTGGAAAGCCTCCGCGAAGAGATGCGGGCGTGCCGAAGTGACGCGAGAGCCAACCGTTATCTTCGGTGGTTGCGTGCCTGTTTGAATGTGGCCATTAAGCATGACAAGTTGACCGTCAACCCCGTGGCGAAGTTGAAGAGCTTGCCGGAACCGGAGACCAAAACCCGATTGTTGACACTCGAAGAAGAAGGCAAGTTGATGACAGCTATCGGCCCGACCCATGCCCCCTGGGTCCGGTTTGCCGTTCTTACGGGCCTTCGGCAAAAAGAACAATTCACATTGGAATGGGCGAACGTGGATCTTGAGTTGGGATTGATTACCTTGCCTGAGACGAAGGCGGGGGGTGTGCAATATGCCCCGTTGAACGCAGAGGCGAAGGAGATTTTGAGGAACCTGGATTCGTGGCAACGATCGAAATGGGTCTTCCCAAGCGGAAATCCGGCCACTCATCGGGACCCACGGAAGTTTTGTCAGAAGGTCTACATCCCAGCCATGCGGCAATCGGGCATTCCCTGGACCCGGTGGCATGACTTGAGGCATTGCTTTGCCAGTCGGCTGGCGATGAGTAACGCCCCCTTGGGCACCATTGCGGCCTTGCTTCGGCATAGCGGAACGGGATTGGTGAAGCGCTACGCCCATCTTTCACCGTCCCATTTACGGGATGCCGTGGAGATGGTGTCCGTGTTTGGACAAGACCAGAAGCCGGACCGCGAGGGGCAGTCACAAAAAGAAACCGTGACGGCAACCGGAATGAGGGAAGAAAGGAAAGTCCGAAATGAAGCGTAAGCTATTGAAAAATATGGTGGCGGTGGAGGGACTTGAACCCCCGGCCCGCGGCTTATGAGTCCGCTGCTCTACCACCTGAGCTACACCGCCAACCTAAGGTGTTTGTTGACACAACAGTGCCTGGCAAGTGTCCCGATCTATACCATAGGGAATGGGGATGGGACAAATCTTCCAGAACCGTTTTTTCGTTAGAGGTTGCACATGGGGTATTCAGGAAACTCTGAATGGAGTTTCCTTTGCCAAGGCCTAGTAATGGGGTAAATCGCGTACCGAAAAAAAATCAAGGATGGCGTATACTGAAACAACTTGAGGAAATAAACCTGTTAAGTGGCATCCCTTTCATTCAGGTATCTTTTGTCGAGTGTGTAAAGGTCAACGCGTTCAATAAAACGAAGGTGGGTGTAGAAAGTATTCTGGAGATAATATATGGCTGAGATTGTGGCTTCAAGCAAGGGGATCGATACTCATACGGCTTTTGTCGGACGTCAGCCGATTTACGGCCGTTCGATTGATGTTTTTGCCTATGAATTGTTGTTTCGGAACAATGAAGTCAACCGCGCCTCCTTTACGGATGGGAATGCGGCAACGGCTCAGGTCATGCTCAATACGTTTGTAGAGATTGGGCTCGATCATATCGTTGATCATCATTTAGCCTTTATTAATTTGACGCGGGACTTTGTGCTCGGAAACTACTGTATCGCCCTGCCGAAGGATCGGGTCGTTCTTGAAGTCCTCGAAAATATGGGTGTTGATCAAGAGCTAATTGATGCTCTGAATCGGTTGTCAGGGTTGGGATATCGCATCGCGCTGGATGATTTTGTCTATCATGAATCGCTCAAACCGTTGGTCGAGTTGGCAGATATTATTAAGGTTGATGTCCTAGAGCTAGACCGAAAGACGGTGGCTCGGCATGTTGAGATTCTTCGCCAATATCCCGTGAAACTGCTGGCCGAGAAAGTCGAAACGCACGAGGAGTTCGAGTTTTGTCGGGATTTAGGTTTCGATTATTTTCAGGGATATTTTTTTTGTAAGCCGAAAGTCATCTCGGCCAAGCCTATACCGGCGAACCGAATGGCGGTACTCGCACTCTTGACGCAACTCCAAAACCCGACTATTGAGATTTCTCAACTAGAACGGATTTTCCAGGAAGATCTTTCGTTGGGATCCCAAGTGCTGCGGTACATTAACTCGGCCTTTTTCGAAATACCCAAACAAATCGATTCGATTGATCAAGCCGTCTATATGGTTGGGACCGATCGCCTTCGTATGTGGGCCAGCCTCCTGATGCTGGCCAGGATCGAAGAAAAGCCGGTTGAACTATTTGTGACGGCCATTGTTCGAGCCAGGATGTGTGAACAACTGGCCCTTGCGCACCATGTTCCAGACGTTGACCAGTACTTTACCGTTGGGCTTTTTTCGATTTTAGACGGGTTGCTGGATCAATCCATGGACAACATTATTCCCACGCTTCCCCTTGAAAGAGAAATTCGTCAGGCCTTGTTGAATCGGCAGGGGCCCCTTGGTATGACGTTAGATTGCGTGTTGGCGTATGAACGAGGTGATTGGGATACCGTGTTGTGTCATGGTTTTGAAGTTGAAACTGTCAAAGCTGCCTATTTGGAAGCCATTTCATGGACGTCCTATATTACTCCACTTCTCAAGAGCTAACCTTTTTTTCATTCTTCATGTCGAGTTGAATTTTTAGGGATTGGGTATTGGCTTGCCGGAAGACTGTTGAGAAAGTCCAATTTCTGAAAATTTCACTGGATGACCTTGGGCCATATTTCCTACAATACTCCGCAGGATAGTCAACCCCTGTCATGAGCTCTCAACCCAGTGTTTTTTTAACCCTCTGCGAGACACGTGAAGAAGGGACGATTAAAAGAATGAGTGGCAGAACACGTGGTGCGAATGTGATTAGGACCGCTTATCGTCGATTTCCCCCATAAACGCATTGAGAACCCCAAGAGCTTGTTCGCCCAATTCAACTTCTTCTTCTTGTTGCTCAGGGGCTGGTAAGGCTTCTCCTTTGGGTTGGGGGGTGATGATTTTCATGAGATCGTCTTCGAGGTCCTCCGGCGAGGGATCGATATCAGACTGAATTGCCGATAGGCGTTGAAGGGCAAAGATGGCTCGGGTATGATTATCCCAGGCTCCGGAATGTTCGCTGTCGTGGACACGAGTGATGAGTTGCCAAAAACCCGATTCCATTTCTTCTGCCATGGTCCCGTCTGCCAAAGTATTCAGTTTTTCGAGCAGGGCTTCTTCGGTGCGTTCGATGCCGGTGATGAAACTCACAATCGACCGCTCAGTGGGTTGCGTGGAAAGAGTGTGAATTGTTTTACGCCATAGATCAGGACGAACTTCTGAGGTGTCCGACATGGCCTTCGACGATTCTAATCGACTGTGAAGGGCCGTTAAGTAGTTGTGCAGGGCTTTGACTTTCCGACCGGCTAAACTGCCCAATGGGATTCCCCAAATATGAGCAATTTCATGATCTTGCATGGGGGCAAGCCCTGCATGTTCGAACTCGCGTTGTGCGGAAGTCAACCGACGTTGTTGTCGTTCCCGACGACGGAGTAGGGTTTGATATTCAATGAGCAGTCGCGTCGTCTGATAATCCTCTTTGGAAATTTCGTCTTGGTCCCATGCTTTGTCTAACCGTCGGATCTCCGGTTTTGGCAAAGCTGAAATCGAGGACTTTTTCCGATCTTTGATGGTCTCAGGATCGGCTTGCAAACGAGTAGTCAGCAAGTCTTCAGCCGCATGGATGGCCGAATCAATCATCTCCATTTGCTTTTTCAGGCATTCGATTTGCAGCCAGGGACGCTCACGTTTTTGACGAAGGAAAAGGCGATATTGGTCCACACGTGCGCCCACTTCACGAATGGCTTCACCGATCCAGGGTTTAGATGTTGGTTGGACTCCAGCCATGAATCGGGCGTCCGGTTGGTCTGCCGCTATATATTCAATACCTTCTTTGGTAACGTCCTGATATTGAAGAAGCAACAACCGAATCATGGTTCGGTTTTGGATGGAGAGGGACTCGATGGTCGCCTCAATATCCTCTCGCGGGATGGAGACTGACACTGTTGTGGTGCTCATAGCAATCCGTTCTCTCTAATTTTGAGGTGATTGTCCCTGCTGGTTTTCCAAATACGAGGCCACGTATTCTCTCAGTTCTTGAATGTTCCCTTTGGAATATAAATCCCGAGGAACTTCAACCATATGGAGTTGGGATGGATCGGCGCCACGTTCAATCGCCCATTCTTCATCAGCATACAGTGTGACGGCACCATCTTTGGCCAGGGTGACAAATAAAATATCCTTTTCTTGTTCAGGCGTTTCTTCCATGGTTCTCAGAATCCTCAGACCCTTTTGGGGGATAGCATACCCACGTCGAATCTGTCAAAAAAACAGGTCGTGTCGCATCTTCATTGGCGATTTCCTACCAAACAGCCTCTACGCCAAATGACGTATGCGGTAAAGGCTACGAGGGAAATAAAAAACACGGTGCGAATCCGTCCGAATCCAAAGCAGGCGAAGTTGGCGGTGGCGTTGAGCAGGCCAAAGCTGGCATAGGCCAGGTAGACAAACCAGGCCCAACGACGGAGTGTGAGAAAGCCATACCCAATGGCGATATGAAGCGCTGGTGATTGAGCTTTGACCAAGAGGCCTGGGATGCCAGTAGGTTTGGTGCAAAACACGGTCAGGTGGTATTCAGGGTTCGCCAAAATAATGTACAGGTCCATGAGGGCTGTAAACAGAAACAGCCCACCGAGATACCGAATAACATGGGCGCGATTCCAGGCGAGTTTTAGTG
>JADFRB010000194.1:1779-4973 GCA_022561525.1 Nitrospinota bacterium | reverse complement strand
CCGTACCTAATATTCATGCGAAGTATGCACCAGTTCTCGGCTAAAAACTTACTAGGGTGCCCTTCGTGAGAGGAATTGTATGCTTCTTGGGTCGAAGATTGAAACAAGAAAAAGAGGGATGGGGGAAAACTGGCAAGAAATCCGGTGCGTTATTTCATTTCTCAAAACGCCGCTATTTTTTCAGCCGTTTTCAAATTCCCTCGTAGCCGAGGGCTAGCCTTACCAGCAACATCCCCGATCACGAGAACAATATCGACTGGGTTGGTGGTGTTTGAAAGAGAGAAAGCCCCACCGCCGACACGATGAGGCTCTCATGGGTGACGCGGTTATGGATGGTTCGTTTAGGCTAACACCCAGAGCCAAAACACCACCTTATGTTCTTAAGCCCTGTGTCCAAATTGTTCTGACGACATACAATTCATCTAACTTGTTGAAAAATTGGGGTGAGTGACGGGAATTGAAAACGTCTACGTATGTTTACGGGTTCAACGCCAATCAAACAGAGTCAACAAATTCAGTAGATTAGCCCTACACCCTAGTGCTGGCATGTTGACTGGTTTTGCGTTAGATTGACTGTGGAGTCGGCACTTTTCCCGTCACCCGCTCTCCTATGAGATGAGTAGTAAATCAGAATTGAGCCTGGAGTGTTCATGAACAAACCCCATAAGCCAAAAGCAAAGAAGATCTCCAAGCGAAAAACAAATAAGACCCGCGCCATAAGTCAAGAACCCGCAGTGGTTAATTCTTCGACCCATCGCGAAGATTTGCACCTGAAGTATCCACCACAAAATGGGTGGGAAAACGTTTCAATTAAGGACTCCCAGGAATTCAGAAGCCTTTTTCTCCGAGCGGAAGAACTCCCTGAGTTTGAAGAGTTTCTTCTTCTTTCCAGTGCCCATATTGGATGGAAAAGAGACCAATCACCGTTTAATTTGCTGCAAATGTTATTGGCAGCCCATAGGGCCAATGTTTACCCGCCAATAAGCGTCCTCTCGGCTTTAGCCAAGGCTGCTGAATCATTTTTTATCGCAGAGGGTAACAAACGGTTTGATGAGTGTTTGGGATTGGTGGGGAAACGGGGAGAGCGCAACTTTTTCACCGAAAGTACAATCCGCAGCCGCGATGCTAAACTTTGTCAGCAAATGGAAACGTTAATAGGTGTTTGGAAGGTGACCATTGAGGAAGCGGCGGCTATGGTAGCGGCGGCTAATCCCCACTCCCTTTCGGAGGACACCATCAATCGGTATTATTCCAATAATAAAAAATGGAAAGAGCTGCGGACCATATTCAGTACAGTTGCTAAAGTATTTTCACTTTGTTGGTCAACCGAAGATCGACAAAATTTCCTCACCTCTTTCCCTGTTGATTCCCTCTCTCCCAGGATTCAGTCTGAGCATCCCTTGTACAACCCTGAAGATCCGGACAGCTGATTTCTCTTCTCATCGGGAAGGGACATAAAGCCGCCTTTTCACATCCCCCAAAATCTTACCTCAAGAACTTTCTTTAGGTCTTAGACGCCCAATCCATTCCGCTCTAAGCTACAGCTCCACAATCAAATGTGGTGTGCCATTCATTCTATATGGAGGTAAGCATGGCGCGTTTCGGAGATGCAGTTTCAGCGGGAAAGGAATACTGCCTTAACCCCTGGACTATTCGGAGAATGGGTTATGAAAACAAAATCAAGGTTTATCGCAACGGGGCATCGGTCAGATACGACTTAGACGAAATTCAAGAGTATATGCGCAAACAAGGAGAGGCGTGTCCGGTCATTCCTCGACCAAGGAAAAAGCCATGACCATTGACGAATTCATCACCCTGATAGAGGCCCCCCGACCAATAGGACTTGAAAAATATATCGCGCGATGTCCTGCCCATGATGACCACTCTCCATCGTTGAGTATTCGTGGAACCGCCGATGGCCGAAATTCTGCCAGGGCGGTCTCATAGTCCCCACGCTCGTAGGCATTCACCCCTGCCTGAAAATCGGCCCAGGCAGGCGTGGCCAATATGAGGCCAAATCCCAAAACAAGAGACAGTGACAATAGGATCTTATTCATTTCTTCCCACTTCACTCACACCAAATTGCCTTCCACATGTACTTTATTCAAAATCATAGCAGATATACGAGGATCGCCAATAAGCCTGCCGAGAGGATATGCAAGCCCACCCCTCCCCAAATGCCAACCGTATCGGCCAGGGAGAATGACTCCGCGTCTGGGGTCTTCGCTGCGATTTTCCGTCTTTCCCTTATTCCACCCAGTAGCCTATATACCTTCAGCACCTGCAAATAATTTTGGATTCGCTCGTACACGATGAACAAGTTTCCTATGATACTCGCAATAGCCAACCCCCAGATCGCTACCTTTACCCAAGGCGCAAGATTCGACATTTGTCCATGCCAGAGAAGAATCCATCCGAGAATGCCACAGGCGAGTACATTGGCTGCGTGTGTCTGAATTACAAAGAAGAGGGTCGCGAAAGCGTTTTGAATGCGTGTCTTTTCGCTTTCTGGTAGCGATGGGCTTTCGTCTCGCAATTTATAATATCTGGGCAAGGACTTTATTAAATCCCTGGAGACGGAGAATAATCTTATAAGGTTGGGAATCAATACCATGAGCAATACGATAACTGATCCCCAAACCATGCTGCCCTTGGGTTCTATGAACTCATTCATCACCCACACCAATCCTTCACTTTCGTCCCCCCATCATAGGGAACAGCTACTTGTCGTTGAATCAGTAAGTCTGAAATATCCACTCCATCGGCCACCAGTCTGCCCACAATACGAAAATATTTCCCTCTGACTTCCTTGGGGTCATCATCAATGGTGAGCGTAATGGCTTGGGCGTTGTTGAGTAAGCCTCGCACCAAATCTCTGGCTTCAATCGCCAAATCTTTTTCCTTCTGACACTGCCCACGAATCTCTGGCGTATCAATCCCCTCAACCCGAATCGGGATATTGTGGCCGAAGAGGTCATAGGCCCAGTCATCATTAAAGGCTGAGCGTGGAAGGTTTACGCGGCAGGTATCGGCGTCGTAGCACGAAACAATTTTTATATTAGGGATAGTGGTGGCATAGGCCAGAGAGAAGAGGGAAAGCAGAAGAATGGAAGCGAGTAGCGTTATCCCATGATTATTTGCCTTTCGGTATCCACTCCCTGGCCAACCGTTGAGCTTCGGCGATTTGTTCTGGG
>JADFRB010000194.1:0-1769 GCA_022561525.1 Nitrospinota bacterium | reverse complement strand
CAGTCTATCCTCCCAATCCACAAGATCTCCAGACCGAAGCCATAACAGATTTCGACCCATTAGGTAATTAATTTAAAACCGATCACTACCGAGTTTTTCAACTTGGTCCAACATGAAAACCAGTGGCGTGACTCACAATTCTATTATTTGCGACAGAACCCCAAAGAGTACACCTAAAGCTAAGGTTAAACAGAGTTGTTGTTTTTTGGTCATGAGGTGACCATCATGATTATTCCCCTTTCGCCTTCCACTACCTAGCCAGTCGTTGAGCCTCGGCGATTTGTTCTGGGGTCATTTCCTTCTCCAACTTTTCAACCCGTTTGGCAGAATCTGCATCACCTTGGGCCACAGCCAGGTTCAGCCACATAAGGGCGAGAACATAATCCTGCGATACCCCTTTTCCGTTCTCGTACATATACCCCAACCAGGACTGGGCATGTGCCTTTTTCTGGTCTGCCGCCAAGCGAAACCACTTCACCGCTTCGGTATCATTCTGCGGCACCCCATTACCCTTCTCATACAACAACCCCAGGTAGACTTGAGCCCTCGCATCCCCTTGTTCCGCCAACGGTAGAAATTTCTTAAAGGCAGTTTCGTAATCCCCACGATTGTATGCATCTTCTCCCGCCTGATAGTCCGTACAACCAGATACGGTCAGCATGAGGACAAATCCCACCACAATATAAAAATAAGTGAGCACCCTTTTGTTCATGTTTTTACTCATGGTCATTTTCCCTTCGCCTTCCACTCCCTGGCCAACCGTTGAGCCTCGGCGATTTGATTGGGGGTCATTTTATTCTCCAAAATATCTTTCGGTTTGAATGCACCCTGTTCTCCTTCGTGCGCAGCAAGGGTCAGCCACATATGGGCTAGAACGTAATCCTGCGGTCCCCCCTTCTCACCCAGAACGTACCACAACCCCAGGGTGTACTGGGCATCCGCAAGCCCCTGATTCGCCGCCAGGCGATACCACTTAATCGCTACGGAATAATCCTGCGGCACCCCCTTACCATGACCGTACATCTCCCCCAGGAAGAATTGAGCAGCTGGATCTCCTCGTTCCCCCAACGGTCGAAATTTCTTTAAGGCAGTTTCATAATCCCCACGATTGTAGGCATCTTCCCCCTCCTGAAAGTCCGTACAGCCAGATACAGCCAGCATGAGGCCAAATCCCACCATAATATAAAAGTATGTGAGCAACTGTTTGTTCATGTTTTTACTCTAGGTCATTTCCCCTTCGGCAAAATCCCCTTCTTCTCCATCTCTTTCAGGTACTCTTCCATTAACTCGATGGCTACCCCCTTCACCGTCTTCCCCTGAATCGCCGCCGCCGCCTTCGCACGTCGCATTAAGGTCCTGGGAATATCCCGAAAAATCCACGTTCCTGGCTCTTCTATGGGTTCCTTATATCTCGGCATAGGCAGAAGCCTAGCACTCTCACCAACCCAATTCAACTATCTCTTGACATATAACGCTATGTAGACTATACTAGCATTATATGGGAAGGAGGTGAGAAATATGGCGATGGTGAAATTGTTGGTGCATTTACCTAAACCGCTCAAAGCCAAATTAGATTCATTGCGAACCCAAGGCTACACGGCGAGCGGCTACATTCGGGCATTGTTGGAACGGGATCTCAAGGAGTATCAAAGGCCCAGAAAGCGAGATGCCATATGGAAGGCAAAATGAAGCCAGGACATAATCGAGTTGGGGTTTATGCCAGGGTCAGCACGACAGATAAGGGCCAGGATGTGGGTATGCAGCTCCAT
>JADFRB010000193.1 GCA_022561525.1 Nitrospinota bacterium | reverse complement strand
CAACTGCTGTTTCTAGGTTGAAAATACCAACGGCTGGCCAAATGAAAGGAGCCTTCATGTCTTCTCAAAATGAAAATACCCAATGTATTCAGATCACGGAGACCGTCCTACGACTATACGTCTTGCTGAATCAATACTTGGATCGGTGCCATGACCAAGCCGCCAAGGAGGCCTTTCCGGAATCAGAGTTTCAAGAACATTTGTCCAGCACACGAGCGAAGGCTGCGGATCTGTTGACCACCAATCGTGTGGTCAAAGACAAAGTGGCAGCTGAAACAGAAAGGATTTTACAATTGGGAGCTGATTGCGTTGAAGGGGCTAGTCATAACGGACTGAACGATCAACTCGCGAAAGATCGAGAAATGTTGCGAATTAAAACGTTGGCAATCAGTGATCTGCTGGCCGTGTTCCGCTCGTTGGAATAAGGGCATTGGGGATGGCCATGGCCCGCGCGATCGATTTCGGACTCCCGTTGCGGGGTTGGGTTTATTTTGCAATGGTAATGGGCACCGTAGGTATTTGAGAGATATCGGTCACGGTGAGATGGTACAGTTGGTACAAGACATCGAAGGTTTCGTGGTTCCACCGATCTACTAATTCTCCATCCTGGGATTTTTGTTCAATGTAATACCACAGTCCTCGTTTCTGGACCGATACGATGGCTTCTTCCGGTTGAATATTTGACTCTTGGATGGTCAGCGTCTTTGCCGGATTGACAGAGACCGATTTCGTTCTTGAGTCTGGAGCCACGTGAAATTCTTGATCTTGGGCAATCCCTCGCCCAATAAATCCTAATATCGATTTAAAGCTGCGTAATTTGATTTCGCCAAACATGGGGAAATCCCCGCCTGGATGACCTTTCCGAATATCGACCAAAATATTATTGAAAGAAAATCGGTCCGCTTGATTGTTTAAATCAAGTCGTTCCTGATGCGAAAGGCTGTTGGGATCATAGTTTGTGATCACAGTACGTCCGGTCTTCCGCTTCGACCCTTCGGAGAGTTGGAGGGGACCTATGAATAAATTCCGCTCAGACTGTAACCATGACAAATGCATCACCCGCTGCCGGAATTCCCGGTATTCTGCTTTCCGGTGAGGCTGGTTCAACAAGAATCGCCGTTGGCCCTCGTCGTCTTTCAGAAGTATCCCACGCGCCATGAGGCGAAGAAGGATGGCTGGATCGGTTCCCTGTTGCGACAAAAATTGTATGGTATTTTCGGAAATCGGCGTGAGGAGCCGCGTGGCGAATTCTTTACCTTGAATGGGAATGATGCTGATCGTTGGGTTTTCCGCTACGGAAGCCCCTAAGGTTAAGGCGAGAGAATCCAGGCCAGGGCTTTGGGTCAACACTCCAATGATACCGGTAGTGATGCGAAAATCAAACGTAGCGGCAATGCTCGAGACGACCGTGAAATGAATGGGCTCGTGGTACCGCGTTCGGGCAATATTGAGCAGTAAGAGTTCTGTCTCAATCCGATTCACGGTCCAATCATATTCCAACACGGCTCGATGGAGGGCCACCGGCGAGGCGCACCCGCTCAAGAAGGTGACACACAGCAAAGAAGTCAAACCGACTGCTCGAAAAATGTCGAGACCTTGTTTCATTTTTGGCAATTCAGACGTCAGAAAGTTTCATGAATGGTGACTTAGGTGGATAGACTGAAGGAGGAAGCCTTTTGGCCGAAATCGAGAAGATCTTAAATGGCTTGCTCCGAGCGTGACGTGATGAGTGATAGCCTTCAGTCTTCAGCCTAAATATCTGAGTTCCCATGAATGTACCAAAGGAATGCACAAGGAACCAACTGTTTAGAAAATCCTGATATGGGAGACGGCAGGGGACCCCTCTTTATCCACTCCTGTTTCCCCCTTCCGTTTCACGAAAGCCATGGGCCATTTTCTTCATGAATAAAGGGGCGGTGGAATGCCAGCCAATATCGATGACTTCTCTCATTCAAGCGCATCCTGGGAACCTAGTCCGGCTCCCCCGTTTTTTTGAGAGGGGGATTTGGTACAATAGGGGGCTGAACCAGTTTATGATTCATTGCGGAGGTATTTATGAGACGCCGAGTACTTTTTGTCATGCTAATATTTGGACTGCCCCTATTGGTCTCAGAGAGCAGGGCCTATGAAGAAATACGTGTGGAAAAAGGTGGCACGCTCACAGGTGTTGTGACATTGAACGGGGACATTCCTAGACCCAAAGGGTATAACCTGGTCACCTTTCCTGACGCAGTGTATTGTGGGCGAATTTCTGATGGCTTTGGATGGCGATTATTGCAACCTTTTAATGTTGGTCCGGAAAACGGTTTTAAAGATGTTGTCGTGTTGATTAAAGAGATTAAAAAAGGAAAGCCCTTTCAATATACGCCTCAACGTATTGAGGCCGTCGACTGCAAATTTAACCCTTACATTACGATCGTTCGGGACAAACATAATGTTGAGATTGTCAACATGGACCCCGTTATGCATGACATTCAAGCCTATGAAACCTCACATCTTGGTGCTCGAGTTCTCTTTAACAGGCCGTTGCCTGTAAGCGATCGAGTTCAAAGACGTAAAAAGGATCTATTGGCCGGGAAACACGTCAAAAATCGAGCAGGCAGGATATTGACTCAAAAAATCAAGATGAGCAAAGGTAGGGATATCTTTGTGATGCAATGTGGGTTCCACGCCTACATGGAGAGTTGGGGGTTAGCAGTGAAAAATCCCTATTATGCCCTGAGCGGAACCGATGGACGATATACGATTTCGGAGATTCCGCCAGGCACGTATAAGGTGATGGCATGGCATCCCATGATTACGAAAGAATTCGAAGTGACGATTGGAGAAAATCAAACAAGTGAATTGAACATTGAGATTGATGCTCCCAAAGGTCGGCTCTATGCCAATGAAGCTTTAGATGGAACCCGTTTTGGCATGGAATTATTAGGCGGTTCCAAAATTGTCCCTATCGTTGAGCATCAAAAACGTTAAGTGGTTGTCGTACGGTATTTCGTTCATGGGTAAGGGGGACAAGAATTCATGTCATAGATCTCCTTGGAACTGGATTGCAATCCGGTTAAACAGGGAATGTTGAAAAAAGCCGCCAGCGGCGTTCTCGCCATTTTGCCGTGCTCACGTGCTATGAGTACGCTCCGCGCGTCAAAATGGCTGCGGCCTTGCTGGATAGACCCTTCGGAAAGACTCAGGGCATGCTTTTTTGAACATTCCCTTCCATTGACGATGCGTGGCTCATTTGGAGCTTTTCTTGGCTATGGGAGTGCAATATTCAACAGGCTCAAATAGGAAATCAGACGCTTATCCATAATTTGGTTGGTATGAAGTCTTCTCGCAGCCTGACTGGATAAATTCTTCAGCCTGACTGGACAAATTCTTCAGAATGACCTGTTCACTCTGTGGACCTGGTGGGTGAAAAAAAAGGAGGATGTACCATGATGACACAACGAGTGATGTGGAGGGCTTTGGGTGGGGTTCTGGCCATTTGTGTTATTGGATCCTCAGTTTGGGGAGCAGAACCATCTTCCAAGCCAAAGGGGATTTCCCCCTCGACAGTGGCTGATTTTATTCATGCGGTGATTGAAGCCGACCGAACTCTGTATACCACTCATGTGGTCGAACGGATGATGGAACACAAAATCGTGATTGCTGCAGAAACCTGGAAGCAGCGAAAAGCTCTGCCGCTTCCAGCACAAATGCTCCTGCTGTCTGGACTGAAGGTCAAAGAACTGGGATTAGGCCTGCAATATCGCCTGGCCAGCCTCAGACCCATTTATGAAAAAAATGGGCCTACAACGGATTTTGAGCGTACAGGGTTGACGTCTGTGGCTGAAGATCCTTCTCAGCCCTATACTGGAATTATTGAAAGAGGAGATCGAAAATTTTTCAAAGCCATCTATCCGGATAAGGCAGTCTCAATTTCCTGCGTCAACTGCCACAATGGTCATATTCTGAGTTCCAAGCGAGATTACAAGCTTGGGGATGTGATGGGTGGGATAATTATTTCTTTTCCCTTACCTGCTGATTAAAACTACGAAGGCGTGTGAGAAGACGAGAGAGTCAGCCAATTTCGTCTTTAGGGCTCGCGTTCGAGCGTTGCAGAGCGTTGTAGTGCCATGAAAGTTCAGAGGATTTTTCCTCCCACGGATTGAAATCCTGCCCGAGTCGGTCTGCTTCCGGTCTGTGTTCTCATCACCACTCCCTCGGTCCCGAATTTGAACAGTTGAAAATGCCGATTCTCTATTCCGAGCTGCCCTTCGACAACTCTCAAACTGTCACCATGGCTTGCGCGAGGTATTCTTTTGCCGGGAGTGTCTGTAGTGATAGCGGGAACCCTGATTATCCGTTGGTAAAAGCTGATGAATTGATCGAAAAGTTAATCACTACGAAAATTAAATTCTTGGCTATGAGGTCTCCTTCTCAATCGCTTCAATGTTGATGATGTGAATCCTGGACCTCGTGATCAGGGATAACGACTGGAACTGGTTTGCCGTCTCTCCCGATAGCCTCAAAGGTAAAATGGGGGTTTTTCACCATGGTTGTATGGGAGGAACTCCTTTCAGGTGGGGCGTCAAAGATAAATTGAGTTTTCAGGGTATCGTTGGCTAACACGACAACTTCCATTTGGAGAATTCCGCCAATCCACGGATGCCAGGCGACCAAGGAGTACACACCTTCCGGGATATCGGAAATGGTGAAGCGCCCCTCGGCGTCGGTGATGGCGTAGTAGGGATTGGTGATGGAAAGCCCCCAAGTCTGCATATAGGGATGCTGCCCGCATTCAGCCAAAAAGATGCGACGCCCCTTGGTGAAATGAAAGGTGTCAATGATCGGTTCACCCGAACGATGATCATGGTTTTGGGGTTCTTTGAGAGAATGGTAGGGATTCATACGAAGCGGGCGATGAAAGATAATGGAAGACCCACTGGGAGCCGTTTCGTACATTTGCACATCATGCACGACTGGATCCATGTTAATAAAACGAATT